>NZ_JAUBVF010000039.1:0-57418 GCF_036705685.1 Microcoleus sp. AT3-A2 | reverse complement strand
GATTGTTTATACGCCCTTTATTTCACATTTTGGTACAGAATGCAAGGGCTTATTGAGAATGGTGCAAGATCTCAGTTTCTGGAACCCCATGCGTAAGCCTTAATTAACTCTTAATTTGCAAATTTCTACCGCGCCAAGTCCACCCCAACCGGTTTCGGTTTTAATCGCAGAACCCATCGCAATCGCCGCCACTAACGCACATCCCAAACCTCCCAACCACAGTATTTTGTAGGGCATTCAGAAATCTCGGCACCCAAGCGGCGAAAGTGTAATGCTGCCAAATTACGATTACGGATAAACAAATAGTTAACCAGGTAAGTGGTTGGTGGGTCGCGGCTGACCAAGAATTTCAAAGGTGGTACCCGCCACGTGATTTATCCGTGGAATCAATCCAAAATCTAAAATCGAAAATCCTCAAGCCCCCGCATTTATCCGTGGGGTCACCTCTAAAATCTAAAATCTAAAATCTAAAATCTAAAATCGATTGACCTGCTAATATTTTAAGCCGGGGGTCGTTGAGATGCTGTTGCAGGGTTTGCCCGATCGCCTTGGTGTCGTCTGTCGATCGATCGTCTACAATTAAAACCTCTAAATTGTCCACAGACAGCGGTGTACTCTCCCTCATGGCGATCGCGCAATCCCGAATATTCTCTGCCTCGTTGTATCCTGGTACGATTACCGAAACTTTAGAGAACTGCGCGGCGGGTTTCGGTTAGGGTATTGCGGAAATTCTGTCGGTTCGAGGCGCATTTTTGACTGATCGGCGCAAATTCTTACTGTAAGCTGTACTTACGATTAGAGAAAAGATTAGCAGGGTTAACAATATCAAAGCGAACTGAGCTCAAATTTTCGGTACACGATTTGTCACCCTAAATATTAAAAAATATTAAAACACAAAGCTAGTCGATCGCCCGAAAAGTTATTTTGACCGAAAGCATCCAGGATACAAGCCCCCGGATTCATCCGTGGGGTCAATGCTTCAATCTAAAATCTAAAATCTAAAATCTAAAATCGATTGACCGCCTCTTTTGCTATAATTTGTGAGCATCTTTCGGCTCGCCCGCAGCGAGGGGCAAGACCCCTCACCCAGACAGCGACCGAAAAGCCGAGGATAGATATCAGTTGTCAGAGGATATTGGAATGGGCGAATTTGTGACAGTCGATGTGTTGGCGAACGGGATAGCGGTACTTGGTGCTTTGGGATTTTTCTTTTTAGGATATCAAGCTTTGCAGATGTTGAAAAAATAATGTATGGAAGAAGGAATAAAGAAGAAAAAAGAAGGAAGAACTATTAGCTCGTCGCTTCCCCCAAACCCATAAAAAAAGGGGAGTAGGGGGGGACAAGAACATTCTTTCGCTCCCCTCAAACCCCTGAAAAAGGAGGATTTAGGGAGCGAAACTCAAAGACAAGTGACTCAACAGTGCAACTGTTTCTTGCGAAAATCAACCAAAAAAAGGCTGCGTTATTATCATGGTGAGCCAACTTTTAGATGGACGCTATCAAATCATTGAAGTCATAGAAACAGGAGAATTTGGACAAACATATCTTGCCAAAGATATTCGCCGTCCTGGAGAACCGCAGTGCTTTGTCAAGCACCTGCGTCCCGGTACTACCGAACCAAAATTAATTAATACTACGCGCCGTCTTTTTCAAAAAGAAGCAGAGGTTCTAGAAAAGCTCGGTCAACATGACCAAATTCCTCAGCTATTCGCTTATTTTGAAGAAAATGAAGAATTTTTCTTAGTTGAATCCTTTGTTGCTGGTCACTCGCTATCAACCGAGATTGTACCGGGCAAGCCTCTAACTGAAGAAAAAATGATTCCTTTGCTGAAGGAACTGTTAGAAATTTTAGTGTTTGTACACGGACAGGGCGTAATTCACCGAGATATTAAACCGGCAAATTTAATTCGCCGCTATTCCGACAACAAGTTAGTTTTGATTGACTTTGGCTCGGTGAAAGAAATTCACATCGCTCAAAGACAAGCGCCGGTAACGGTGCGGATTGGCACTCTGGAATATATGCCGATCGAACAATTTCAATACAACCCGCAACTCAACAGCGATATCTACGCTTTGGGAATGATTGGCATCCAAGCAATGACGGGTTTGCCGGCTTACGATTTGCCGAAACTGCGGGATTTGAAAAATTCTAATAAAGGCGAAATTGTTTGGCGGCATTTAGCCACGTGTTCCCAAGCGCTGGCCGATGTTTTAGACAATATGGTGCGCTACGATTTTCGGGAGAGGTACCAGTCGGCGGCGGAAGCTTTAGCCGATTTGAGGAAAATTGGCGATCGCTCGCGGGCGCGGATTCCCAAGCTGACAATATATCGCGAAGAAGTCGATCGGCGCAGCAGCAGCCGGGGTGATATTACAGTCGTCGGTCGGAGAATATTAGATGAACTGCGCGTCAGTCTGGAATTGCTGCCAGAAGAAGCAGAGGCGATCGAAGATGAGGTATTGAACCCTTACCGGAAATACAGGGAAAAAGGCGAACGCTACGAACAATCACTGCAAGAAGCAATGCAGCAAGAATATCCCTTTTCTCTGGAAACTCGCGACGAATTAAAACGCTTGCAGCAAGTTTTAGGGCTTACCGACGAAGATGCCGCAAAAATCGAAGAATTAGTCATTCCTAAATCTTTATTTGCTAAATTGTACAAGGCGATATCCACAGTTTTAGAGGGACACCGCAACCCCAATCCGTCACCAGCGAGTAGCGCCCCTCACCTCGAATTGCAGGCAAGTCCGGCGGTATCCCCGCAGCTAAATCTGAACGGAAAAACCGATTTCTCGTTAGCGCAGCCCGCCCCTACGGGGGCTACGCCAACGGAGAGGATCGCCAGCCCAGCAGCACTTGTCCCCAAAGAAACTCGCAAATTCAATCCTTATCTTGCCGGGGCGACAATGGCGGCTATATTAGCTGCGATCGGCGGAATTTACGGATATCTCAAATGGCAAGAATGGCAGCAGCTAGTCCAAAAAGAATCTCAACAGCTCAATCAAATTGCAGGTCTCTATAAAGCCAGTAATTATGAAGACTGCATCAGCCAAATACCAACAATTGCCAACACTTCCAGCACCTATTCGTCCGCTCAGGAGTTACAAGAACAGTGCCAAGCAGGTCTGCGGTGGAAGAACGCCAAAGTCAAAAATTTCGCTCAGCATTCAGATGCCGTTGGGTCTGTTGCTTTCAGTCCAGACGGCTTAATGTTAGCCAGCGGTTCTAAAGACAAAACCATCCAAATTTGGGATTTAGCTACAGGCAAGTCGATCCGCACTTTTCCAGGAGATTCCTCCACTATTTGGTCGGTTGCTTTTGACTCAAACGGTACGAAACTGGCGACTGGAACCGGTTTTTGGCGAGTCATGCTGTGGGATTTGAAAACAGGGCAAGTGATTCGCAGTCTCGACCACACTGCTTCTGTTTGGTCTGTCGCTCTTAGCCCCGACGGACAGCTTGTGGCTAGTGCCAGCGGAGACAACACCACAAAGATTTCCGATGCAGCAACTGGTCGTTTGATTCAGAGTTTTCCAGACCATACAGATTTTGTTTATTCTGTTGCTTTCACTCCAGATGGAAAAAGTTTGGTTAGCGCTTCTAAGGATAAAAAAATTACAGTGGTGGATGTCGCAACAGGGGCGTTGCTCAAAACTATTGAGGGACACGGCGACGCGGTGAGGTCGGTTGCTGTTAGCCCAGACGGCAAGACAATTGTTAGCGGTTCCTACGATGAAAGTATTAAAATCTGGAATATCGAAACAGGAGATTTAATTCGCTCTATCCAGGGACATTCGGACGATATTGTCTCGGTTGCTATCAGCCCGGACGGGAAGTTTATTGCGAGCGGGAGCAAGGATAAAACTATTAAAGTTTGGGATTTTGCTACCGGAGAATTGCTGAATACTTTGACTGGACATTCCGATGAGGTTTATGTGGTAACTTTTAGTCCTGATGGCAGAACCATTGCTAGCGGTTCTAAAGACAATACTATTAAGTTGTGGTTGAGGTAATCAGAAGGAAGAAGGAAGAAGGAAAAATAGTCCTTGACGCACAGACTATACTTGTAGGGTGGGCAGTGCACACCTTACTACTACAGATAGTGTAACAATTGAAAAGTTGTGTCTACGACTGAAGAAGTCAGTCAACAGTCAACAGTCAACAGTCAACAGTATCCATTAGTCATTGGTCATTTAATTGGTATAATTCAGCTCGTTTTTTAAGCTTGGGGGAAAGTGCCAATAAGGCGTTTCTAATTCGTCCTCGGTTGGATAATTTTCAGTTGAGTTCTCTCGAATTTGAAAAAAGTGGTAGAGGTTAGCGACAGTTAAATCGGATATTTCTTGCCAATTCGAGGCAGCTAAACCTTGATAACCAGTAGCGATCGCCTGCTGGCTGACATAAAATTCGTATCTCCGGCGGATTTCCGGCGACACAGCGAAGGTTAGCTGGTCGCGCAAGGATAGAAAGTGAGACTTTTGCTTTAAAGTTTCATAAAGTGAAGGTTCCGCAGCTAATACCGCGAATGTAGTGTACACGCTGCTTTTTAACGTTTCGACGGCGAGTTTATCTAAACTAGCTAACTGGTGCTGCTCTTTTGGAGACAAAGTTTGCATCCAATCAACCTCATTTTGCCAAAATTCTATTACACTTAAATCATGGCCGAGAATCCTAGTAACTTCGGGAAATAAAAAATCTAGTTCGAGTTCGGATTGACATCCTTTAACAACAGTTAGAAGATTTTGACAAATTTTTGATTGGAGTTCCAGCAGGCGATCGCTCACCATATCGTAGGCTCGCTGCAAGTGAAACGTGACCCCGATCGCCTGCTCGATCGCCCAAACACATTCCATTTGCCTGAGCTGTCCGGCAGAACACAGCCCCTCCAACAAACTAGAATTATCATAAATTTTTAAAGCCTCAAATAACATATCCCGCCCGCTATTAATTTCGGAATTCCGAAGTTTAAGATCGGGCACTGTCAGGGCTGACTGACAGCGTTTGATAGCTTTAGAAAAAATCTCATAACCGTTAACCAGTTTCTGGCGGTGCATTTCAAAACTAGAGTCGTGAGCTACCTTAAAAATCTGCTGGATCACCTCTACTCCCCTATCCTTGAGGATGTGTCTGAGATCAATAAATCCGTCTTTAATTTTTAGCTTCTGGTGCTTTGCCTCTTCTCGGATTTTTAATACTTGGTTGAGGTTTACTGCTGACAAAACTGTGCTCGATACAGCGCCCATACCAATGACAGCAGCAGTCGCTTGCATCACTGCCAAATTAATTTTCAGACAGTTAAGCATTCTGTATATTTTTTGAAACCCCTGATGAGTTTGAGCCACCTGCAACGGCGCCAGTGTCACGTACACGGGAGCTACCAGCGGCTGTATGGGGCCACCTCCGGCTAACTGTGCGAGCAATCCTATAACTCCGCGCGAGGATAGAGTTTCACTTCTTGATTGATAAAAAATTTTTGCGATCTCCACAAACTCCCCTGTCACCGGATTTCTAGCTGCCGGAAGCAATTTTCCTGTTTTGGCAGCAGGCTGTACTAGGTTGCCACTATTGAGTCGCGCCTGAGTTGCAGGGGTGAATATATAATCCATGTTGTGGCTCAGTTTCCATTCAAAAAAGCAGATGTTCTGTATTGTATGCTGTTTAGGGAAACGAGGGATGAAAGGAAATGAATGAGTATCTCAAGGCATTCCAGGCTATTACCCTGTTTAGCGATCGATTGTTGGCCGACGAATATCAATCCGTGGAGATTAAACAGTCAGCTACCCAACTCAGTTTAGATGTGGAACCTTGTATTGACGAAATTAAGCAATCTGCCATCAGACTCAAGGGGCTACTTCAGGTATGTTTCAAAGATGTATCTCACGCTGAGGATGTCTGGAATAGCAAGCCGAGAATTGCTGGAGCATCTCCTGTTGATGTCTGGGAGCAAATTGGCGAACTAAGCGGATGCGATGTGAGAATTCGCTGTTTAGGAAAACAGGGCAAATATGATGCTGTTGTTAAAGTTCGCAAATCTTGGAGCGACAAGGCGACCAAGTTAAAAAATCAGTGGTTTTTGTGGGATAAAAACCCTCAAGTCTTTCAAAGAGATACTATTGGTTTTTTTGAAAAAGATAATTTGCACAAAGAGTTGCGGAATGAAGTGGATTCCCAGGCAGAGCGAGTGATTTTAATTATGGAGAATGAACTGAGTTTAATTTTTAAAGAATTACAATCTATTGATATAGAAAAAATTGAATTTTGTATTGAATGCTTCGACCTAAACAGTCAGTCGAAATTTAGAGAGCGACTACAATCCATAGGCGGGGAGATTGTATCGAAGTTTACGGAGCCACTGAAATATTTGCCGGATTCTTATATGAAGAGTTTTAAAGAAACGCTGAAAGAACCTGTAGAAACTCTGGTTCATAAAAGCAAGATGGGAATCAGTTTGGTCGATTTTGAAGATTCCTGTCAAGTGATTGGGTCAATCCTGGAAAAGGTAATTTTAGCAATTTTCGAGGAGCGCATGAAACTGGCAATTCAAACAGTTGAAAAAGCGATTAAATTCTACAATAATTTTTTAGAGAAGCAGGCGCGGTATCAGCAAGAGACGCCGGAACAGCGAGCGGCGGAAAAAGATTGGATCGAAGGCCAGCGGCAGCAACTCAGGGAAGTTCAGCAGTATATTGATGCAGTCATCAATCATTAGTGGTTAGTTATTAGTCATTAGTCATTAGTCATTAGTCATTAGTCATTAGTCATTAGTCATTAGTTATTGGTCATTAGTCATTAGTCATTAGTCATTAGTTATTGGTCACTGGTTATTGGTTATTGGTTATTGGTTAGTAGTTATTGGTTATTGGTCATTAGTTATTAGTCATTAGTCATTAGTCATTAGTTATTGGTCACTGGTTATTGTTTATTGGTTATTGGTTA
Organism: Microcoleus sp. AT3-A2; assembly: GCF_036705685.1. NCBI lineage: Bacteria > Bacillati > Cyanobacteriota > Cyanophyceae > Oscillatoriales > Microcoleaceae > Microcoleus > Microcoleus sp. AT3-A2. The sequence continues at coordinate 50,480 of NZ_JAUBVF010000039.1, read as the reverse complement.
GTAGTTATTGGTTATTGGTTATTGGTTATTAGAACGAACAACTAACAATTAACAAATAACCACTGACCACTAAAAACAGTCAACAGTCAACAGTCAACAGTCAACAGATTATTGATATTGACCGCTGATTTCGTAAACGATCGCGCCCAAAGACGCTAAGCTAGCTAAAATTAGCATTCCGGCAGGCATGAATTTTTGAGTTTTAACAAGGCGCACAATAAAGACTATTACTAAAACAGCGGAGATGGCTGCTGCTAATGTTAAACCCCAACTTTGTCCCATAAGCTGGGCGGTGCCGGCAAAAATTAGGAGGGAACCGCTAATCAAGCCCGAAATGAGCGAGGCTTGGCTTTTGGCCTTGATATAACCCATGATGCCGCCAACCAGTGTTAAAATGCCGTAGCCGATCGCTGCTGCTGTCCCTAAATTCATTTTTAATCCTCCAGATTTCACAAGTGCATCTAAATTTATACAGCGAGACCTGCAATTCCGGTCACAAATTGTTAGAAAATTTATTAAACCCAGTCAGGATATCTAACTGTTATACAATTGCCATTATGTCAGCCCTAACTTCTGGTGCGATCGCCCAAATCCGTTACCTCCAGCGCCAAGCAGCATCCCTGCTGCTGTATCAATCAGTTCTCAAAAGCCCCGCAGGTCAAGCTTTTATCGATTTGCTGCAAGCCCTTCACCACAGCGAAGTCAGCGGTTTGGAATGTCAGGTAGCTTATGGGAACTGGTTCCAAGTTCAGGCTGCTAAAAATTTAAGCTGGAAAGATTCTCTGATTTCCGAAATTCTCAAAGACGAAAACCCCTTTTCTCGCCGAGCTCAGCAAACAGATTTTGCAAGTTTGTCCCCCGCTTTGGTGGAGGCCGCCCGACATGATTTAGAAGTGCTGCAAAATATTTACGAATGCAGCAGCGAACAGTTGAGCAAGTGGGTGCGGGTAGCGGGTCAACTTGACGCAGTGCCTCCGATTTGGCATTCAGAAAGTGTCAAAGAGAATGGCGATTTGCCACTGCACGGCAAACTGGAAAAATGGTCGAGCGCTACGGAATCTTTGGCAGCTTATTACCGACAGTTTGGCACGGGTTTGTTTGCCGAATATCGCGCTTTTGCGTGGCGGCAAGGGCAGTTGGCGAGTATTTCCCATCCCGATCGCATAACTTTAAAAGAGTTGGTTTGCTGCGATTGGCAACGGGATGCTCTGGTGAAAAATACGGAGTTTTTGCTGGCAGGTTATCCGGCTTTGCACGTCTTGCTGTACGGGAGCCGCGGTTCCGGCAAGTCTTCTTTGGTGAAGTCGCTGTTAAATGAATTTGGATCTCGCAATCTGCGCTTGATTGAAGTATCTAAATCGGATTTGCAAGATTTGCCACTAATTGTCGAGCAGTTGCGGGGAGTTCCTCAAAAGTTTATTATTTTTGTGGACGACCTTTCCTTTGAGGAAGATGATGATGCTTTTAAAGCTCTGAAAGTTGTCTTGGAAGGAAATGTCACTGCTCGCTCTCAAAATGTGGTAGTTTACGCCACATCTAACCGCAGGCATTTAATTCGAGAGTTTTTTGAAGACAGGCCTCGCCCCCGCGACGGAGACGAAGTTCACGCTTGGGATACTGTGCAGGAAAAACTTTCATTTAGCGATCGATTTGGCTTGACTTTAACTTTTGAGCCGGCAGATCAAAACACTTATTTAACAATTGTCCGACATCTGGCAGAACTTGCTGGAATCAAACTCGCTCCCGATGATTTGGAGCACCGCGCTAAAGAATGGGCAACTCGTCGCAATGGGCGATCGGGCAGGACTGCGCGGCAGTTTGTTGATTTCCTGAAAGCAGATTTAGCCATTTTTCACAAGTAGATCGTCTGCGCTGGGAGGGCGGGTTTCACTTGACCTATGGAAAGGCAATTCAGGATCTGAATAAACCCGCCATTACAGCGCCAAAGGGCGAAAGAAAAATTCTTAAGTTTTTCATAATTTTATTGATAATAAATAACTTACAAAATTTGATATAATTATCAAAATTCCCAAAGAAACCTCCAGAGCCAGAACCCATCCTGACTCCATAAATCGACCACTAAATAATGAGGAAAATATCATGGGTTTATTTGATAAAGTATCGCAGACTCGCCAAGAAACGGACGTAACGTTAGGGCCTGCCGAAGCATTTGCGGCGATCGCGCTAATTGCCGTAGCAGCCGACGGTTACATCAATGACAGCGAAAGTAAAGCGATTAGCATGACGCTATCTCGGATGCAACTGTTCCGCAGTTATCCCGATGACGTGATGAGAAAAATGCTCGATCGCCTGCTGATGATTATGCAACGGCAAGGAGTGGAGGTACTGTTTAATGCTGCTTTGGCAACGCTTCCCGACGAACTTAAAGAAACAGTTTTTGCTGTGACAACTGATATCGCTTTAGCAGATGGCGAGGTTTCAGAAGAAGAAGAACAACTTTTGAACGATCTTTACAGTGCATTGGGGATTTCTGAAGATATTGCCCTCAAGATTATAGACGTGATGTTGATTAAGAACAAAGGTTAAGAAATCAGGGGGAGGAGTGAGGAGGGCGAATTTTACAATATAAAAAATTAGCGCCTACTTACTTAGCTGACAACTTCTCCAAAAGTGCGGTTTTACCGATATGATGGTTGGTAAAATTGCGATCGAATTTGCGATCGCCGTTACTACCTCAAATGCCTTTCACTTACACCCGCACTGTTCACTTTCAAGATACCGATGCTGCTGGAGTCGTTTACTTTGCTAACGTTTTGGCGATGTGCCACGAAGCTTATGAGGCATCTCTAGCAGCATCGGGAATCAATCTCAAAGAATTTTTCAGCAATCCCCAGGTTGCCTTTCCCATAATTCATGCTAGTGTAGATTTTTATCGCCCAATGTTTGCGGGCGATCGGCTGATAATTCAATTGACGCCCAAACAAGTTACTGGCGATGAATTTGAAATTGCCTATCAAGTATTTTCTGAGGAAGTTGCAGGAAGAAGCGCTGCTAAAGCTTTGACTAAGCACGTCTGCATTGATGCAGTTAGCCGAACTCGAAAACAGCTATCGGAAGACTTGATGGAGTGGATGAGGAAATTTGAGATTGAGATTTCAAATTAGTTCTATCTTTAAATAATAGCAGGGTATGAGAGTCAAATTTCTGTTTTGTTGATATTATTTCTGACTTTTTGATATTATGTCAAATCGCAATTATGCCATTGTGGGCACGGGAGCTTTAGGCGGATTCTACGGTGCTAGACTGCAACAAGCAGGTTTAGAAGTCAATTTTTTGCTACGTAGTGATTACGATCAGGTCAAAAAACACGGTTTGATTGTCGAGTCTCCCGAAGGCGACTTCACCCTCCCCCACGTCCGCGCCTACCACGACGCGCACAAAATGCCTAAGTGCGACGTAGTAATTGTAGCGCTGAAAACAACTCAAAATCACTTGTTGCCCAAAATTTTACCTCCTTTATTAAAGGATAACGGCGCGGTTTTAGTATTGCAAAACGGATTGAATGCCGAACCGGAAGTAGCTAAAATTGTTGGTGCAGAACGAGTGGTTGGCGGGCTGTGTTTTCTCTGCTCTTATAAAGTTGGGCCAGGTCACATCTGCCACCTAGATTACGGCACTATCACGCTGGGAGAATATGCCCAAGACTACAAAGCAATCGGTATTACTGATAGATTGCACAAAATTGCTGCGGACTTTAAACGTGCTCATATTCCTATTAAAATGAGCGAAGATTTGCTATTGTCAAGGTGGAAAAAGCTAGTTTGGAATATTCCTTATAACGGGCTGTCTGTAGTGTTGGATGCCAGAACAGATGAACTGATGGCTAATCCCGATACTCTGATTTTAGTCAAGGAAATCATGGGGGAAGTGATAGCGGCCGCCAAAAGTTGCGATCGCATTATTCCCGATGACTTTATCCCACATATGCTCGACTACACTGAGAAAATGAAGCCTTACCGCACCAGCATGAAAATCGATTATGATGAATCGCGGCCCCTGGAAGTTGAGGCGATTTTTGGTAATCCGATACAGGTGGCGCAGCAAGCAGGTATTAAGTTGCGGCAAATAGAGGTACTTTACCGAATGTTAAAGTTTATGGATTTTCAAAGGCAAGAAGCGGAGAGGACGAGAAGGCTATTAGGTTTGTCGTAATTAGTCAGTTGACTGTTGGCTGTTGACTGTTGACTGTTGACTGTTGGCTGTTAACTGTTGGCTGTTGTCAGGAGTCGGAAATAAGCATGAGAAATTCTGCCTTCTGCATTGATTGCGATCGCCTAATAATTATTGATATTCGAGCGCAATTTTTTGCAATTGTTCTCGATTAACTTTGCCTTGAGAATTGCGTGGCAATTTTTCGACGATTACCCAATATTTCGGTCGCTTAAACTTGCTCAACTTATCTTCCATTGCCGCTTGCAGATTTTTGACAGTAACTTCGGAATTAGCGGGAACGTAGATAGCCGTAACGACTTGACCCCAATCTTTATCGGGCAAGCCAATTACAGCAATATCCGCAACTAAATTAGTCGATCGCACAATAGCTTCAACTTCCGCCGGAAATACATTTTCTCCGCCTGTGATAATTTTGTCGCTGCTGCGTCCGACGATATTTAAGTAGTTATTTTTATCAAAAAATCCCAAATCGTCTAGTTGGAAATATTGGCGATCGGCAAATTGTTCAGGATAATAACCCAACGCCAAAGATTTAGCACTGACCACAATATTTCCGATTTGATTATCGCACAAAATATCGCCATTTGCACTGCGAATAGTTATTTTAGCGTGCGGTAATATTTTACCGGAACTGTTATTGCCCGCGAGAAAATCTTCGGGTTTTAGTGTAGCAATTTGCGAGGCAGTTTCGGTCATGCCGTAACTGAGCGCTAATTTGATTTGATAGTTTCTAGCTGTTTCTAAAAGTTCCGGCCAAGCGGGAGCACCACCCAAAAGTACAGCACGAAACCGTCGAAGCCAATTAGCTGTATCTGGGTTTTGCAACAGCCGTTGCAGTTGAGTTGGGACTAAAGAAATGAAAAACTCTTCTGGTTCGATGTCACTTTTTTTACCATTTTCTAATTCTTTAAATGGCTGAATAGCCATTTTTCCGCTGGTAGTAAAGGAACGCATGAATTGCATTAAACCGCTGACGTGGTATAATGGCAAAACGCAGAAAGAGTTGATTTTGTCAACTTGAAAATATTGTTGAAAACCTTGTACTGATGCGGTTAGTGTTTCCCAAGTGTGGATAGCAAAACGGATTTTTCCTGAAGAACCTCCGGTGGGAATCATGATCGTATCAAAACCGCTTTTTGTCGGCGAATGGAATTCGCGGCTATACACACGAAGTTCGCCTTCGCGGACTGGGATATGGGGATTGTTGGGAAGCGGGTATTGTCCCAAAATTAAGTCGGGTTGGACTAAATCAAAGACTTGTTGCCATTCTGGTTTTACCCAGTTGGGATTGCAGAGAAAAATGGGGCATTTGGCGGCGCGGGCGGCGGTGAAACTTGCCAGAAATTGCACGGGTTCTGGTTCTGCGATGCAAATTTTTGGGGATGTTTTTTGTGGGGAATTTTGGGTGATTTCTTGAAATAGCCGATCGACAATTCGGGCAAATTCGCGACTGTCACAACCGATAAGCCAATTATCAGGCAAGCCAGACGCGATATCCAGGATATTTACTGTTAGATTTGTTGCCATAGATGCTTTCACCAAGTTTCTCGATTCAAAACAATTACCTAACCCGCTTGATTTAGTCGTGGGAGTAATCTAAAATCTAAAATCTAAAATCTAAAATCTAAAATCTAAAATCGAATGATTGTCGTCGAACCAGCAATCGGTGCCGAAGCCCAGTGCTCTCTTATTTAAAGACAATTGTGTTGCTAAATTTAATGCTGCTTGTCTGCCGATTTCGGTTTCAAATACTGATGAGAAAACAGCGTCTATATTGTGAGTTTGACAAAATTTTCGCAGTTGAGATGGAGAACCGCAGATCGCAGGTTTAATGACGAAAATGCCCCGCCAGCCTTGGTTGTAGCACTCTTGGATGCGATCGAGGTTGGCGGCAGATTCATCAAGGGCGATCGGAGTTGCATAAATAGCATTCAATTCTACCATTTCCTGAAACTGTGTTACGGGCAGCGGCTGTTCCAAAAATTCAATGTCTGCGGAAAATTCGGGAGTTGCTTTTACCTCGTCGCAAGCTTCCAGCCATGTTTTAGCCTGCGAGTAACTGAGTCCCCCGTTGGCATCTAACCGCAAAAATGCTTTTTCGCGATCGCACAAATTGTGCATTGCTTCGATTAGCTGCTGAAAAATCTTTAATTCTGCCTCAATTGCAGCAACACCAATTTTCCATTTAAACGTGCGATATCCCTCTAACCAAAGAACTTGCAAAGCCGGCAAAGCTATTTCACCTGCTGGCAATAAACCGCTAAACCGATTTTTTTCTTCCTCATTCCCAACCTCTGTCCATTCGTGACTGCTTAAGACTGAACCCGCAATAAATGTCGATTTTAGGCGAAGTCTCGATCCCCCTAAATCCCCCTTAATAAGGGGGACTTTGAGAATATTTCTTGTCCCCCCCTTATTAAGGGGGGTTAGGGGGGATCTAGAGTTTGATAGTGCTGACTCAAAGCCAAATTGACAAGCCGGCAATTCAGCGGAAATAGCAAAAATCATCTCTGATGAAATATTACCGGGCAACTGGTGACAAAAATCTAAAGCTTGCTCAAAACTTTCGGAATCAAACCAACTCAAAGGGGCAATTTCTCCCCAACCAATTTGATTATTTTCGCCCACAAGTCGCAGGATAATTCCTTCACGAATATCCCAAATGCCGTGACTTGTTTGCAAGGGGCGCTTAAATTTTCGCTGATAAGTGCGAAACTCGAATTGATAAAGCATTAGTTTTTTAGTTAATCATAAAATTGTCTCACAACTGTGACAAACTTATCAATATTTTCAAAATGGATATTGTGACCAGCTTTTGGTACAATTTCCAGACTAGCAGCCGGACACAAGCTGGCAATTTCAGTATTTATAGTTGTAAATTTATCATCATATTCTCCCGCTAGCAAGAGGAGAGGAATTTGATTTGGTGCGAGTTTTTCCCAGAGAGAGGGCTGGTTGCCAGTTCCCATGTTGCGGAGTGATTTGGCTAATTCTAAGGGATTGTTTGCTAAGCGGGTTTCTATGAGTTTGTCGAAGTGGGGAGAGTTTTTTAAAGATTTGAATAAAGGGCGATCGTACCAGTTTAATAAAAAATCTTTAATGTTGCTATTTTCTAGCTTTTGTGCTATCTGTAAATCGGCTTGCCGGCGGTGCGATCGCTCTTTTTCTGTTTTCAATCCCGGAGAAGCTGACTCTAACACTACTTTCTCGAATCTTTCTGGAAAATGTAATGTCATGTAAAGTGCCAATCGGCCGCCCATTGAATAGCCCAACAACAAACATTTGTCTATTTGTAGATCATCTAATAACTCGATTAATGCTTGGGCAGTATTTGACATATTGTAGCAACTTTCGTCACCGATTACTCTGGTTCCTCCATGGCCGGGAAGGTCAACTGCTAAGCAGCAATAACTGTTAGGAAGTAAGGGAATGACGCTGCTAAAGTCTTGACTGCTGCCCGTGAATCCATGCAAAAATAAAAGTTTCGGCTGATTCTTGTTCCCAGTTAAGGAATAGTGAAAGTTATAATTATTAAATTTGTCCATATACAATTATACGATTCAATATGAGGTATGGATTGCTAAATTAAAGAAAATTTTGAGAAGTCACCCAACTCCACCAACTCTCTCAACTTAGCAAACCATACCTCCATTTTACCGAAATTCTCGATCGCCCGATCTACAAAGCAAACCCTAACGCCAGCAGCAATCCGCTCGAAAAATGCAGCGTAACTGCGATAAACTTAGAGTTGCTGACCTTTCCCGGTTGGTCGTGATAGTCTGTGACATGGCGGCAAAGGTCGATCGCAAATGGCAAACTCCCAAAAATCAACAGAGTCCAAATTTGGAACATTCCCACAGCCACAAATAGCACAGTCAAAGCATAAACGCTGCCGCACAACCACTGCAACAACTGGGCACCTTTCTTTGTACCGAGTCGCACAATTGGCGATTTTTTACCCGCCGCCAAATCATCCGCAATTTGATGAAAGTGGGAACAAAATAAGATGATACTCGTAGTAATTCCCACGATTGCCGAAGCCGCAAAATTAGTGGCAGACCAAGTTTGAGTCTGACTGTAATAAGCAGCGGCCAAGGCTAGCGGCCCAAAAGTGAAAAAGCAGATTATTTCCCCTAAACCCTGATAGCCAAGACGAAACGGAGGCCCTTGGTAAGTGTAGCCGAGAGCACAGCACAAAACTACTAGCAAAATAACTGTTGGGTCTTTTTGCCACCAGCTTATGGCGCAAATTCCCGACACTCCGACTGCTAAAAACAGATTGGCTAGCCCGAAAATTAAAGCTTTATTTCCGGTTAAGTTAACTAGGGAATGCGCTTTGTTTTTATCGATTCCTGTTTCTGAGTCAAATACATCATTGCTGAGATTCAGCCATGCTATAATCAAAATGGCTGACATTAAAAATGTCGAAAAAATTGACGAATTAATCGTTTGAGTTTCGGCAAAAGCAATGGCTGTTCCTACTGAAATAGGAATCACCGCAACGCTGTACATAGGCGGCTTGATTGCCGCCAGCCACAATTTACTATTTGAACGTTCAATTAACTTTGTTGTCATTACACAAACTTGATTCAATTGATAGCAGCGTAGTAATTTTACAATTTTATTGGTGAAGAAAGTCTACTCTGTATTGGGTTGAGTGCGTGGGGGGCATCCCTTGAGAGGCTTTGCGGGCGATCGCACGCCCGGTAATGCCCGTCTGCAAACCTCTGCGGGGTCGATCGCATGAGAGTAGAGATTGAGTCGCTCAATCTTAAAGTTTTATGTCTAAATGTTTCGATTGATCGCGCGTTGGCGAAGTCCGCCCCTACGGGGGCTACGCCAACGAAGAAGATCGTCTGTTTTTTGCCCCCCGCTGAGCCCAAACTTTCCAGGAAACTCGAAAGGTCATGTTTTGCGATCGCCCTCCCGTGCTTAGATCGAAATAGGGGTTTTAGCCGGACAAACCCACACTCTATCTGACAAATCTGCTATTCTCGCTTTCATGACAGTAATACCGCACCGCGCTAATCTCTTGCAAAACCGCAATCAACTGCATCAGTTTCTGTTAAATTGCCAGCAGTCTTTAACCGAAAAAGATCGCACAAAAATAGTTAGTATTTCTCAGGAAATTTACCCCGTCGATCCGCTAGCTGTACTGCAAGAGATTTCCGAACCTTGTCAGCGGCACTTTTACTTTGAAAAAAGAAACCCAATTGTCGGCAAAAGTTTTGCGATCGCAGCCCTCGATTCGGCAATCCATCTCACAGTAGCAGGAACCGATCGATTTACCTTAGCTCAAAATTTTATTCGTTCAACACTTGCCAATACAATTACCATTGGTGCGGAACGCTTGCCATTTAGCGGGCCTCACTTTTTTTGCAGTTTTACTTTTTTTGATGAGAACATTGCGGCTAATTCTTACTTTCCGCCCGCTACCATATTTTTACCAAAATGGCAAATTTCCAGACAGAAAGATAGCTGCATTATCGTCGCCAATGCCGTCATAGAAAAAGATATAAACATTAAAACCATCGCCGAAAATATCTGGCAAACATTTGATAAAATTGCCTCTATAAAATACCATAAATTAACTACTGTGTTCGACAGCTCGATATCTTTGAAACAAATCCCCGTCAATGAGGCCAGTCAATTTAAAACATCAGTCAAGTCGGCTTTAGAATTGATAAAATCTCAATATTTTAGTAAAATTGTTTTATACCAAGCCATAAGTGTAATTTCTAAAACCCCTTTCAGTTTAATAGATTCCTTAAATAACTTGCGCCTCAGTTATCCAGATTGCTATGTATTTTCAACCAGTAACGGCAAAGGTCAAAATTTCATCGGTGCCAGTCCAGAACGCTTAATTAGCATTCACAACAATCAGTTATCAACCGATGCTTTAGCAGGTTCAGCACCGAGGGGAAAAAGTGAAGCAGAAGATGCGAAACTAGCCCAGGGGTTGCTAGAGAGTGAGAAGGATATTCGAGAACATCAAGTTGTGATTGATTTTATAGTCCATCACCTTTCTAAACTAGGCATAACCCCCAATTGTTCCCCAACTCCCCGACTGCTGCAACTATCAAACATTCAGCATTTGTGGACACCAATCACAGCTCAAATTCCCGCCAATATTCATTTATTAAAGATTTTAGCTCAACTGCATCCAACCCCAGCGGTAGCAGGCGTTCCGAGAGACATCGCCCTCGAACAAATTCGCCGCTGCGAAACCTGTGATCGCTCCCTCTACGCAGCACCCATCGGCTGGATCGATGCCCGTGGCAATGGGGAATTCGCGGTCGGGATTCGATCGGCATTAATCGACGGCGATCGGGCTATACTCTATGCTGGTAATGGTATTGTGGCAGGTTCCGAACCGGAAAAAGAACTAGCAGAAATTCAGCTCAAATTACAACCACTTTTAAATGCTTTAGTCTAATTCAGCTAATTTTAATCCGCTCCCAGAAACCGGGTTTTTTACGAAAAGACGCGTTATAGCCCGAATATTCCGTAAAAACCCGGTTTCTTTGGTTGGATTGCGTAAGTCATGTTAATTAATTTTCACCTCCTCAAAATGTTCTACTATGGGAAAAGGATCGTAAAAATGGTGAAGCATTCTTTTCCACTCTTGATATTGGTCGGAATTCCTAAATCTAATGGTATGAGCTTCTAAATTTTCCCATCTAACCAATAATAGATATTTTCCTTGAACTTCTGTACAGCGATGAAGTTCGTGAGATAAATATCCATCTATAGACGATATCAGACTGGAGGCTTCTCTAAAAGCTATCTCAAAATCACCCTCACAGCCAGATTTGACATTAAGCACAACCGCCTCAAGAATCATAAAAATGTATCCTGACAATTATTTGAGTATAATATCCTAGCACAATACAGAGTTGAGCTACTCAGGTTTAGCAATGCCAATAGATTTTCGCAACACAAATACCGTCTGGGCTTCCGTATTAGCAGAAACTTTGCAGCGGTTGGGATTAACTACAGCCGTGATTTGTCCCGGTTCGCGATCTGCACCCTTGACAATAGCTTTTGCTCAAAATAAAAAAATAGAAACTATTCCCATACTCGACGAACGTTCTGCCAGTTTTTTTGCATTAGGAATCGCCCAAAAATCCGGTTTACCAACCGCACTAATTTGTACGTCGGGAACCGCAGCCGCCAACTTTTATCCTGCGATAATAGAAGCCAGAGAAAGTCGAATCCCGCTGCTAATATTCACCGCAGATCGACCTCCCGAACTGCGGGACTGTCACGCCGGACAAGCGATCGACCAAGTTAAAATATACAGCAATTATCCGAACTGGCAAGCCGAATTAGCGATACCTTCTGCGTCCAGAGGAATGCTAGACTATCTGCGGCAGACTATCGTGTATGCTTGGGAGCGATCGCAATTTCCAACACCAGGCCCCGTCCACCTCAACATCCCGTTTCGCGACCCACTTGTACCCGTTCCAGACATAGCTGTAGAAGCTTTAGAAACACAATTCAATCCCGAACATTTCTTTGCAGGATTAGAACCAATTTTTGCCGGAGAAAGCTCTACCACCCCCTTGTTAAGGAGGGGAGAAGAAAGTACAATGCAACAATGGCAAAAGTGCAGCAAAGGGATAATTATTGCAGGCGTTTCCCAGCCTCAATTTGCCGAAAAATACTGTAGTGCGATCGCCCAAATTTCCCAATTATTAAACTGGCCAGTTTTAGCAGAAGGACTATCCCCAGTCAGAAACTACGCCCAACTAAACCCCCATCTAATTTCCACCTACGATTTAATCCTGCGAAACCGCGAACTAGCAGATAAATTAACCCCAGAAATCGCCATTCAAATCGGAGACTTACCCACAAGCAAAGAATTGCGAAACTGGCTAGACAAAACCCAACCAAAACGCTACATAATCGACCCCAGCCACCACAACTTCGATCCGCTACACGGCAAAACCATTCACCTGCGAACCTCCCCTGAAAATCTCGCAACTAATCTCGCAACTATATTAACTCTTGTCCCCCCCCTTATTAAGGGGGGGTTAGGGGGGGATCGAGCCCCTGCTACCACTAATACCCCCCCTCAAATCCCCCCCCTTAACAAGGACGAATCAACTCAAATCCCCCCCCTTAGCAAGGGCGGGTTAGGGGGGGTTCAAACCTCTCCCTCAAACGAATACCTCCAACTTTGGCGCAACACCGAAATCCAAGTCAGACAAACAATAGACCAAAAAATATCAGCAATTAACAACATAATCGAACCCAAAGTTTCCTGGCTGCTTTCCCAAATTTTGCCACCGGGAACACCGATATTTATTGCCAACAGTATGCCCGTCAGAGATGTAGAGTTTTTCTGGAAGCCGAACAACTTAGAAATAAAACCGTTTTTCAATCGTGGCGCTAACGGTATAGACGGCACATTATCAACTGCTTTGGGAGTTGCTCACCGCAATCAAAGCAGCATCATGCTAACAGGCGATTTAGCACTTTTGCACGATACAAACGGCTTTTTAATTAAAAATAAATTTGTTGGTCATTTGACAATCATATTAATTAATAACAACGGCGGCGGAATTTTTGAAATGTTGCCCGTTGCCAAATTTGACCCGCCTTTTGAAGAGTTTTTTGCCACGCCGCAGCAGATAAATTTTGCTCAGTTGTGTGCAACTTATGGGGTGCAACACGAGGTTATTGACGATTGGGAACAGTTCAAAGAAAAATTAAAATTGCTGCCAGATAGCGGGATTCGGGTCTTAGAATTACAAACAGACAGGCGATCGGATGCTAAATGGCGGCAAGATAATTTAGGTAAATTTGCCAAAGATTTGTAAATTTGTAGGTTGAGCAGGTGGAACCAAACCCAACCTACACTAATTTAAACTGCTGGTTGAGCTAGCAGCGAATCTAACTGTCCTTCTGCATCAAGTTTGTGAATGTCATCGCATCCGCCTACGTGTTGGTTATTAATGAAAATTTGGGGCACGCTGCGGCGTCCGTTAGCGCGTTCGGCCATTGCTTTTCTAGCGGCTTCATCGCCATCAATTTTGTATTCCGTGAAATTTACGCCTTTCCACCACAGCAAAGTTTTGGCGCGGATGCAGTAGGGACAGGTTTGCCAAGTATAGATTTCCACATTGGCTTTGATGCGATCGGGCTTGCGGCCCAAAATGGGATTAAGAAAATCAAGCATTTTCAGTACGGGGGTAAGGGTGGAACTAATTTAGAAATCATACCCAATGTATAAATTCCGCTGGTATGGGCGCATCTGCCAGAGGTGGATTTTAAGCTGTGAGGCGATCGCCCTGTGACCGAAGTCACAACTTTACTCTACTCGGATCACTTGCTTTCACCCCTGACAATCACCTTCGCGGCCTCATTAATATCACCGATCTTTTGAGGAAACCAGAAGATGATAAATATATCGAATTCAACCGCACTGCCATGAACCCCTCACAACTCCTCCCCGGCGCTATCTCTGAAATCCTCGCTTCTGTAACCGATACAGGCGTTTTGACTCTGGCCGATCGCTACGGTTTGATGGCCGCCACCTTCGACGACTCTCTGAATGACGAAGACAGAGGCTGTGTCAACCGCTTGTTGCGGGCGGTGCTCAGAGGCCGAGTCCAAGTAGTCAACGAACTTTCAGCAGCATTCTAATCGGGATTTGAAGTTTTGTTCTGAAGGCAAGGTGAGTCAGCGGTAGATGAAAATAGTGGAAACTCAGGCAGGAGTGGAAACAGCAGTAATTTGAATTCGATTTAAAGTTTTCTCCTCTAACTCAACAACGGTTTATTTGTCAAAGCAGCCTTTACCGGCTGCTTTTTTTTGATTTAATCGCGGATTTCCAGGTTGTACTGGCGACAGAGGGCGATCAGTTTTTGTTGGAATCGATCGCGCACGGTGTCTGGAGAGGCGATCGCGCAATCTTCCCAATAGGGGGCAATTTCGCGGAAAAACCAGAAGGTATTGAAAATCGGACGGGTGACTCGTCTAATTGGCGGATCGCCTTCTAAGTCGCTGACTTCCACATCGCCTTGCTTTCGTCTGTAGTTAAAGGCAAGCCTGCCAAATAAGTGAAACTCTACGGATATTCGCTCTAAATCGGGCAACCAAGTTCGATCGACCGATATCACCGCAGCATCTTCAATGCGATCAAGCAGCAGCGTCCAGTTGTGTTCGAGTCCCGGTACGTCTTGATTTCCGTCAGATTCTTCGCAGCGACACATTAAATACTGTCGCTTTTCAATAGGGACAATCCGAGCGTGTAAGACTGTGTAACTCCAAAGGCGATCGGCTGCATCTCGATAGGAGAGGCGAAAAGGTTGGTGTCTGTGGATAAAATTATCGATTTTTTGCCGCCAAGTAGGTAATGGGTTGCTCAAAAACCGATCGATTTCAGCCCGGAAAGGGAGAGTCAGTTCGCTGCGATCGCTCAACAATTGGGCAATTGCCAGCGCTTCATCAATTTTGCCCAAGTCAAGCAATTGCTGTCGGGCGATGTCTAGGGCTTTGATGCGGGTTTCCGGCCAGTCGTTGTTGGGGGCGATCGTCAGTTGGCGGCGGGCGATCGCTTCTATCAGTTTGGATATGTTCGGGCGATCGCCCCACGTCTTCCCGAATTCTTGGGCCAAGGCTTCCAACTGGGCTTTATCTCGTTCAGAAACCGATAGGGTGATCGATTGACCTTTGCGACTCATAAATATACGGACACTTTCTCATTGTACAGGCTTGATTATCTCTATTGTCGGTGTCAATATGGGGGATATCCACTTTCTACGGACACAGATTCAGCATATGTCCGATTACCAAATTACTCTCAAATCCGTTTACTCCTGTCCCGCTGCGGAGATTTCCCAGGGAGTCAAATTACCGGAAGGCTGGGCGCTTTCTTGGCATCAACTCGAAACTTTAAAGGCAATTCGCGATCCGAATATTGATGTCATTATCAATACGGCGATGACTGGTGATGGCAAAAGTTTAGCGGCTTTTTTAGAAACATTGCAGACATTTTGTTGTGCAGTGGCGCTATATCCGACGAATGAACTGGCGCGAGATCAGGAGACTCAAATTCAGCGCTATATCGAACAATTCCAACCCGATCATCAACCCCGCGTTGTCCGACTCAGCGGCTCGGAATTAGAAATCTATGCAGAAAATGAAAAACTGAGAAAAGCAGCCGCGATCGTATCTCGCACAGGTCAATCAGAGATTTTATTAACTAACCCTGATATCTTGCACTATCTCCACCGAGGAGCGTATTTAAGCTCTGAAGATAGCCCCGATAAACTGTGGGGTCGCATCGACAAAGATTTTGACCTATTCATTTTTGATGAATTTCATGTTTTTGGGGCTCCTCAGATTGCCAGCGTCATCAATACTATGTTATTAATTCGCAATACAAACCGCCGAAAAAAGTTTGTATTCCTGTCAGCAACTCCTGACAACAAATTAATTAGCAGACTAGAAATAGCAGGTTTTCGCTGTCAAACTATCGACCCTTTAAAAGCAGGCAAATATCAGTTTCCCGATCGCCCTGCTGAAATCGAACAGTTGAAAGCAGACTCCTGGCGGCAGATATTAAGGGAAAGTAAGCTGACTTTTATTTCCCTAGAACCAACTTCAAAAGCTTCTGAAACTTGGCTGAAAGACAGTGCACATCTCATCCTGACTCACTTTAAAAACAATCCGGGGAGTAAAGGAGCGATTATCCTGAATTCCATTGCTGCTGTCAAGCGGCTGACACCATTTTTTCGGGAATTGTTCGAGCCTCACGGTTTAGTTGTTGGCGAAAATACCGGGTTATCGGGAAAAACGGAAAAAGAGCGATCGCTCTCGTCAGACTTAGTTCTCGGTACTAGCACCATTGATGTCGGGGTAGACTTCAAAATCAATTTGCTAATTTTTGAATCCGCCGATGCGGGCAACTTCATCCAAAGATTAGGAAGGTTGGGGCGACACGATGGCTGCGATCGCAATGGAGAATTTATTCAGTTTAAAAATTTCACAGCCATAGCACTCATCCCTAATTTCTTAGTTGAACGCTTGTTTGTCGGTCATACTGCCACTTTAGAGTCTAACGGAATTTACGATCGTCCTTTTTTCTATCAACAAATTCGCGAAAAGTACCGCCAAATCAACAATTTTGAGGGATATTATTCGCGGTGGGGTGCGGTGCAGTCCGTTCAAATTTGTTGGGAATTAGGGCACAGGACAATTAAACAGCAGTACGCATCAAGTCAGAAAGCTTTTCAGGAAGCTGCTCAAAAAGTATTTAAAACTAGCTTGGGGAAAGTGGCAGGTAATATTAAACAGTGGGGCAAAGAGTGGCAAGAGCGATCGGGTAATAAGACAGGAAATCCGATAGTTGAGGATGCTAGCAGTTTTCGAGGTTCTAGTCCCCTACAATGCGGGATTTGCGATTTAACCGATTCCCACGAGGCCGACAAATTTAAAACTTACGATTTACCAGGAATTTTGAGCAACTTGGAAATCGAACCGATGACGGAATCTGCATTTATGCGAATGTTGAACGAGACATCGGAACGCCTTGGGCAACCAATTGCCAAAGGTCGATTTAAACATTGTCTTGCTTTTTTGAAGTTGCACAGTTATCGGGAGGAAAGACTGAATTGGAAATTTACTTATTCGGGAAAATTAGAGGAAAATGCTGCTGCTTGGAAAGTTCAGGTTTTGACGGGGATTGAGGTTGTGCAACCTGAGAATTATTGGATCGGGGAAATCAACAAGCGTTTGAAGAAGCAAGCATTGGTTTGTTATGTACTGCGTTATCCGGTGGCTGAAGTGCGATCGCGCCTGCGACTGCCGGTGCACTTTCAGATTTATCCGATTTGCGATCGGTACAGTATCCACGATGGGACTGCACCTTATTCTATAGCTTTTGGCCAGTCGGCCCTGTTGGTGGACACGCTGGCCCACTGGCTCAAGAGCAAGGGTGATGAAGTATGGATTGCGTAGAAGGTCAAGCCCTGATAGGGAGTTTACATTGTACAGAAGTCAATGCTGGGAAAGCATCAAACAAAGGAGTAGGCGAGGTTTCAATCCCTAATAGGGGCTTGGATTTGCTTAAACATTTACAAGCAGTTTTACTTTCCCAGGCGCTAAGTATAGCAGATAAAGGTGAAAATGTCAAAAATCACTTTATTTCCTACTTGCCACATTTAAAGTTGAGGTTGGTAGGAGTGAAAAAGAAATGGTTCTCGCATACTCTTTAGCAGTGTTACACTGGCAGTGTTGCAATCCACGAGGAGAACTGCTCATGTCCCAGCAAAACCTTGACGCTGACCAGCTACGCCATTTGCTTTGCGCTCTAAAACAAGACCTGAGCCAATCCCAACGGCTGAACTATTCAATTCGATACAAGTGTCAACAGCTTGTAACAATTATTTATAGTCAACAAAATCAAATTCAGTGTCTTGAGGCTGAAAATGGTTATCTCAAAAGCATTGACAGCGATCGAGCGGACAAACTTTCTGAATTGGAGTGTCTAGTAAATCCTTTTTCTCAAGATGGCGATGCTATTTGCAATACAAGATTCATAGACTCCCTAGAGGCATAAAATGGCTAAAAAACGTCAAAAACCAGATGAAAATCACAAACAACTCTCTTTATTTGAGATCCCAGTTAATTTGAACTCTGAACAATCTGAACAATCGGATGATCCAGATGATGACTGGCTGCAAGATGAGGAATTAGGGTCAAACTTTCAAACGTCCGATCGCACAATCGAACCTCAAACTCGCGACTTACTAACCCTCAAACTCTTGCGAGAAGCCATTCAGAGTCAAAATCCAGGCGATCTCGTCATGGCAGACTTCGCAGAATATGTCTT
This sequence comes from Microcoleus sp. AT3-A2, assembly GCF_036705685.1. NCBI lineage: Bacteria > Bacillati > Cyanobacteriota > Cyanophyceae > Oscillatoriales > Microcoleaceae > Microcoleus > Microcoleus sp. AT3-A2. The sequence goes on along the minus strand of NZ_JAUBVF010000039.1, from coordinate 32,443 downwards.
GCCAAATCTGCTGCGAGTTGCCATTGGCGTCACAGCCAAAGGCGGCAAATTTTTTGACGAACTCGATCGCAAGCAAGGAAAAGAGAATGTGAGACGGCATAATGCAGCCGATCAGTCCCTAAATACTCACCTGCTAAATGGATTATTTCCCGCTAATTTAATTGAACAGCGGTTAGAAAAACTCGACACCACCGTGCGGCGATCGGTGGGAGAACAAGAACGGCGGTTAGTAATTGCTGGATTTATTCTCCACGACTTTGAAAAATTCCCCGATGTCCCCAACGATTGTCGCAAGTTACCGCTAGAACAGCACCGTCAAATTATTGATGAAAAAGTTCGACAGTTAGGAATAGATAGCTTCATCAATCCCGACGATCCAGATGCTTATCGAGAATACATTGACGACTTGCTTTGCCTTGCTTACAACGCTCAGCGGCGTTGGGATACTAACTGGAATTTTTCAGAATTTGGGTTAAATCCAGTTTTGCGCGATCGCACACTCCGCAGTCTCTCAGACTTGACCTGTTTAGCAGATTCCCTAGCCTCTATTATCAAACATCCGCAAGATGCAGAAAATACCAGACTAAACGAGTTAATCCACAGCCTCAGCGACGGGCAATTAAAATTTACTTATCACAGCATCGCTGAAAACAGAGGCGTACTTACTAACGTCGTCAATAACGCTTTAATGGAAGTGCATACGGCGCTGAATACCGACGCTTGCACCTACTATGAACCACTGCTTTACCTACCAACTGGTGTAATTTACCTAGCACGGCGGGATGCTCCTGCTATTTCAATTGCCGACTTACCCGAACGAGTAGTTAGCAAGATTAAACAACTCTGCGCCGGACAACTACAACGGCGACAAACTGGCTTTGGCAGAGATGGTAAAGGCATGAAATATGCCGAGTATTATAACCTGTTTTTTGATGCGTCAGATTTGATGCTAGTTGCTGTTGATGCTACTTTACGCATTCTCAAAATAGGAAAAAATTCTGTTGCCAAAAGTCGCAGCGATAATCTGATAAAATTTCAGCGTCAGGATGTTTTGTCTGCTGATTATAACTTCAACTTTGACGACGATATTCGGATCGATCAGATTGCTGAACTTGGGGACTTAGTGAGTCGCAAGATTTGGGGAGAACAGGTTAATACCATCGAAGCAGCACGCAAGAAAGACAAAAAACTACCCGCACTGCCTCATCTAGATATTGTCGAGGAAATTGCTAAGTTTTGGAATCGGTCCGACTATCTGCCCGCCCTGAGAGAAATTCAAGGGATTAATAAACGTCTAAAAGAACTTCAGCTAAAAGGTAATACAGGTGGGGTTCCTTACGAATGGTACTATTTAGCAGCAAAGTACCTAGAACATCACCCAGGAATTGAGGATGTGCGGGAGGTTTGCGAACAGGCGATCGCCCACATTTCCCAAATGATAAAGCCCATTCTTTCACAGTACAAATTGCCCGACGGTTGGGACGATTTGCGACTGTGGGTAACGCGCATTGTCATGTTACCGGGAAATACACCATTGGACACAGCATCCAGTGACGTATTTTTAGATGAGTTGGAACGCTACCAACTCGCTAAGAAACAGGGTAGAGGAAGACAGTTAATCTGTTCAATTTCCCACTCAGCTTACACGGTGACAGAACAAATGGAATCAGCCGTTTTGTTCACGCCTCAAGTTTACACTAACAAACAAATGTTGGGAGGTTCTAACGCTAAACGCAATATTTCTAGTATTGCAGGTTTGGAAATGATGCTGAGGCAAATTTTAATGAATCAAACTCAAGCTGTGGGCAAAAAATTTGAAGATGGCAAATATCGCTATCTCTATTTTTATCCCACATATTACTTCACCCCAGAGACAAATAAGTTTCTGCAAAAAGCCTACACTAGCATTTTCCAAACCCGCTTTGATACCAGCATTCGCAATCATTTTATCAGCAAGGATTTGCAAGCAGATTTTGGACGCGATCGCTACCAAAGCATCGATGCTTTCCTCATAGATGAAAACATCGAACCAGGAAAAGACCGCACCTTCAAACTTTCCTATCCCGAAGACCAACCCCTAACATTTTACTTCATGGCGCTTCCGCCCGGCCGAGATGCAACTGATACCGAATCCTGGGTAATGCCAGCTTGGCTAGCTTTTGCTTTTCCCATGATTCTCGATGTCAAAACCGTAGTTTCAGAGTCGCCAATTCCGCCTTTTAACGACGGTGCGGAATTTGAAGAAAGCGTATTTCTGGACAGTGTACCCCAAGCTTTTAGGGTGTTGACGAAGCGCGATCGCTTCCGCCTCGACTATATCCTAGAAGGTTGGGAGGAAAACGGCAAAAAATACCCTGCACCTTTAAATGTTTTAACCGCTGCTTATGCGATTCACCTTGATGTTAATGCAAAACAAGGGAAGTCCGGTTATGACTCCAACTGGGGAAAATTAACTGAACTCGCCACTGATTTTGAAACTAGCCCGCTTTATGTATTTAGCTACCTAAATAAGTGGGTTCGGAAACAGAAAACTGAAACGGCGTCAATTCAAAAAATCAAGCTTTATGCTTATCATTTTTACCCTTGCTTTGACTCCTATGCCCACTATAATCATGAAGAGGAACGATTGACTGTGACAACTGCATCAAGCTTAAACCACCCCCAAAAACTCACGGATTTGTATCGCAGATTTTACCGTGCCAATAAGCGATACAATCCCAAGGCAAATGCTGTGCTGAAACCGATTGATATTGCCTCTAAAACCATCCTGGAAGCCGATCGCAGTTTTCAATGTGAATCTTTAGTGTTGGCTGTTGCTGCTGAAGTTTCAAAGCTCATGGATCGCGTTCACTCTTCTACTGCTGAAGGGCGGTGGATTTTTAGCAAGCGGGAGGAAGAACGAGAGGCAATTTTAGAGTTTGCTCGCTACTTTGTTGAGGAGGTATTTGACAAATCATTTGCTGGCGATCGCGCTCGTTTAGCTGGCCGACAAATCAACTTAATCCGAGATACCTGCGAATTCCTTTACCGTTTAGAAAATGACAAAGACAATCGCGATAGAGATGACAAATCTCCTGACGATTTACAAGAAGAAGCTGAGAATTAAAGCTTACGCTCTTGTTTGACAAGCTACACGCAATTTGCACCAGTAACATTTTAACTACAAATTTCACTTAGGAGACAAATCATGGCTTTCTTGAAAACAGTTGACTCTAAATTGTTCCACGCTAACATCCCTTACAAACCAATGGGTAAATATGTACACTTCCTGACTGTGCGGGTGACGGAATCTTATCCCCTATTTCAGACAGATGGAGAACTGAATAAAGCGCGGGTGAGGTCAGGAATTGAAGACCAAAAACCGATCAGCCGCCTGACCATGTTTAAGCGGAAGCAATCTACACCAGAACGTTTAGTCGGTCGCGAGTTGCTGCGTAACTATGGTTTTATGACCGCTGAAGATTGCGAATACAATGTCAAGTTTGCAATGAATAATCCTGATTGCATTATCTACGGATTTGCGATCGGTGACTCTGGTTCAGAAAAATCAAAAGTAGTAGTTGACACAGCATTTTCAATTACCGCTTTTGATGAATCTCACGAGACTTTTACCCTCAATGCTCCCTTTGAGAATGGCACAATGGCATCTAAGGGTGAAGCAGGTTCTAAACCAGGCGAAGTTACCAGTCGCATCAATCAGCAAGACCACATCAAACCCCAGATTTTCTTTCCTAGCATTGTCACCCTGAAAGACCCTACAGAAGCTAGTTTTTTGTATGTTTTCAACAACATCCTCAGAACGCGGCACTATGGCGCTCAAACCACCCGCACAGGTCGAGTCAGAAATGAGTTAATTGGTGTGGTATTTGCCGACGGCGAAATTACCAGTAACCTCCGCTGGACGCAAGCAATTTACGACAAATTGCAGGTTGAGGATAAACTTAATTCCAACAACCCTCTCAATGAAGATGATGTGATTATGGCTGCTAGGGCTGCTATCCAAACGTTACTGTCTGAAGAATTTATCGTGCATGAAGACTTTATTGGGGATAAGTTTACACCATTAGTGACAGAGGTTAAAGCTGTTATTGGCAATGAAGATGAACTCAAAAAAATGTTGAAGAAAGCCGATGACGAGGCTAAAGCTTACGCGAAGAAGCATATCAAGGGTAAGGCAGGAGCTACAGCAGCAGCGGAGTAAAAACCATGACTTTTATTTACCGCTGTCAAATCGAGTTGCACGATAGCCTTTATTTTGCAACTCGCGAGATAGGGAGACTTTACGAAACAGAGCCGGTAATTCACAATTACGCGCTTTGTTACGCGCTCGGTTTGGTGGATAGCGAAATCTATTCCACCACCGTTTCTGAAGAACATTCCTATCGCTATTTCTGTCCCGAACAAGTTCCTAAATACGAGCCGCATTTAACGGCGCTCAACCAACAGGGGATTTATGTTACTCCGGGGCGATCTATTTCTCACTCCTCTACTCTCAATACTTGGAAATATGCCAACAATAACTATCACGTTGAGATGGAGAAAACTCAAAAAAACATCCCTAGTTTTGGCAGAACAAAAGAAATTGCGCCGGAAAGCAAATTTGAGTTTTTCTTAATCTCAGAGAAGTCTCTGAAACTAGCGAAATGGATTCGTCTGGGAAAGTGGATGAGTAAAGCAGCAGTCGAAATCGTAGAAGAGAAGGAAGTGAAGCGATCGCCCTCCGAAACAGACTTCATTTTTCCCTATCTTCTCAACCCTTTAGATGTGATGTTTTCCCATCAAGTGATTAGCTACGATGTGGTTAATATGCCTCCGGTTAGCCTCATCCAAAATGTCAAAATGCTAGGGCGATATTACGAGTTTGACAAACTCAAAATTCCGGCGTGTATGGAATACCGCTTTCGGGCCGATTAATAGGAGGCAGAGCCTCTAGAAATGCGTTCCCAGGTAGAACCTGGGAACGATAAAAATTAAACCAATTTTAAGCATTAACCATTAACCAAATATGCCACACAGCCTAGTCCTCAACATCCTTCCCCTGGCCCCAATTCCCCCCGGATACCTCACCGGAAGACACCTGCACGCCCTCTTTCTCACCCTCGTGAGCTCCGTTGACAAAAAACTCGGCGATCGCCTCCACGATGCCACCGCCCAAAAATCCTTCACCCTCAGCCCTTTGCAAACTAAAAAATGCCCTTTCAAAAAACACCATTCCCTGCAATGGGAACATACAGAATCGATTCCAGAACACACCCTCTGTTGGTGGCGGATTACTCTGCTGGATGACAATTTATTCGGCAAATTAACTAATCTTTGGCTGAATCTCAATCCCTCGAAGCCGTGGCATCTGGGCCCAGCCGATTTGATGATTACCAAGATTCTCGGAACGCCCCAAATAGATCAGCCTTGGGCTAATGCTTGCGATTACTCTCAATTGTACGATCGCGCTTCCGAAACTAATCGTTTAATTGCCTTCAGTTTTGCGACTCCTACAACTTTTCGACAGGGGAAATTTGATTCAGTAATCCCTACTAGAGATTGCGTTTTTAATAGTCTCCTCAGTCGCTGGAATAAGTACAGCCCGATCGCACTTCCCGATCTTTCCTTGGATGCACTTTTTTCGACATTTGTCAATATCCGAAGTGAAAAATTGACTAACTATCAAAGCGATTTTGTTGGCATGGTTGGGGAGGTTAGCTATCGGATTTTGGGAGATGTCGATCCCTTAGTGATTAAGCAAATTAATGCTTTGGCTGATTTTGCGGTTTACTGCGGGGTGGGGAGAAAAACTCCGATGGGGATGGGAATGACTAGACGAATAGTTGTTAAAAAAGTTCTTGATAACTAAACGAAAAACCCATAGTCCGGCAAGGGTTGAAACCCCTGCCTCAAAGCTCAACTCCTCTTAATAGGACTGCAAGAATGAATGATTAAATTACTTTTTTATTCGGTTTCAACCTTTGCGCTTACTGTTACCGATAAGCTCAAAATTTCATCAATGATTAAATTACTTCTTCAGTCGGTTTCAACCGACTTTAGCTATGAGACAGGGGTTTCAACCCCTGGCGGACTGGCGGATCAGTGGCGGATCACTAATTCCTCAAATTCTTTCGCCCCACGGCAAAATTAAATGTTTCAACCCCTGACCGACTGGCGGATAACTCATTCCCAATTACTAATCTCCTACAAACCATCAAAATTATGAACGATTTTGATTACATTTCGATCGCAACTCTCAACCAGTATTCTTACTGTCCTCACCGCTGCTGGCGGATGTCTTGTGCGGGAGAATTCACCGATAATCAGTATACCATAGAAGGGACAAGTTTGCACGATCGCGTTCACACAATGGGCGAAATTAACCGCAATGAAACTTGGCAGGTGCGGGCGATTTGGCTGAAATCTGAGCGCTACAGACTGATTGGTAAATCGGATTTGATTGAGTCGGCTGAGGGTGAGATTTATCCCGTCGAATACAAGCGGGGCCGAAAGGGAGAATGGGATAACGACGAGTTGCAAGTTTGCGCCCAAGCGCTTTGTTTAGAGGAGATGACGGGGAAAACTATTGCGACTGGATATGTGTATTACGCGCAGTCGCATCAGCGGCAATTAGTGGAGATTTCTGAGGGTTTGAGACAGGAGGCGATCGCCACTATTGAAAAAGTCGGTGCTCTTTGGCGATCGGGAAATATCCCTTTACCAGTTTACACCGCTCGGTGTACGGGATGCAGTCTTTTTTCCCAATGTCTGCCCCAAGCTGCCGCCAAAGTCAACCGCTATCAAGAAGCAAGTTAATCTGCAAATAGGAGAATTCACAATGGGAACAGTTTACATTACTCAAGAAGATGCTTTTATTGGCAAAGTCGATGAACGTCTGACGGTTAAAGCTGATAAAAAAAATCTGTTGGACGTGCCATTAATTAAGATTGATGGGGTTGTTGCATTGGGACGCGCTACTGTTTCGCCGGCTGTGGTTTTGGAACTTTTGGAACGTCACATTCCTTTGAGTTTTTTGACAGTAAACGGACGTTATTTGGGAAGATTGGAACCGGAAATGACGAAAAATATTTTTGTGCGAAAAGCTCAGTGGCAAGCGGCTGGGGAATCGGAACAAGCCGTGCATTTAGTTAGGGGATTTGTCCGGGGAAAACTCAAGAATTACCGCAATTCTTTGTTAGAATTTCAGCGCAAATATTCTCCCCAGGAATTTGAAAAACCCATTGCCCAATTGAAACAAGTCATCGCGTCTATTGAGAAAACTTCGAGTATTAATTCTCTGCGAGGATTGGAGGGGGCGGGTAGTGCGACTTATTTTGGCTGCTTCAATCAACTGATTCGCGTGCCGGAATTTAGCTTTGAAGTTCGCCGCCGCCGTCCGCCTACTGACCCGGTAAATTCTCTGTTAAGTTTGGGATATTCTCTGCTGCGGCACGATGTTCAAAGTGCAGTGAATATTGTGGGATTCGATCCGTATTTGGGATATTTGCATTTTGAGCGCTATGGGCGTCCTTCCTTAGCGCTGGATTTGATGGAAGAATTTCGACCTTTGGTAGTTGATGCTGTAGTGTTGAAAGCGATAAATTTGCAGAAAGTTTCCCCTAATGATTTTACTGCAGAACCGTTGAGCGGGGCGGTTTCTTTAACAAAAGAAGCGCTGCACAATTTTTTGCGGCTTTACGAAGAAAAGAAGCAGTCAAAGTTTAAGCATCCTGTGATGGGAAAGTTGTGTACTTATCAAGAAGCTTTTGAAATTCAAGGGCGGTTGATGGCTAAGTATTTGATGGGTGAAGTTGATAAGTATCCACCTTTGATTCTGAAATAGGGAGGCAATTAAGTTATGTTTGTTTTGGTTTGCTACGATATATCTGAGGACAAGCGCCGCACTAAGATTCACAAGATTCTCAAGTCTTATGGGGAATGGAAGCAGTATTCGGTGTTTCATTGCGACGTGACGGATACCGAGTATGCCCGGATGCGCCAACGTCTGAGTAGGGTGATTAAGTCGGAAGAAGACAGCATCCTGTTTCACTATTTGTGTGCTTGCTGTCAGGGCAAGATCGAGCGGATTGGTGGCCGGGCACCGATCGATACTACGATCTTTATGGTTTGATTTTGCGTCTGGCTGTAGGTGTTGAACGGAGGAGGTGAATTTTAATGGCTGAGAGCTTTACTAGGACTGGGTTTGCAGTGGTTTGTACCTCATGCGGGTCAGACGCAAATGCTGAAAGCTTTACTGGGAGGGAGTTTGAGGTCTATTTGAATTTTGCCCCCTTGACAGGGCGATCGGCCAAACGGTATATTGATTGCAGTCAGACGCAACTGAACCTTGAAAACCTTATATTTCAAGCCTCCCAGACCCCGGCGGCCGAAAACAACCTAAAACCCTATCAGGGATTGAAACGCAACACCATATCCAAGCAATCGGCTATATAGTGCAGCCGAAAACAACCTAAAACCCTATCAGGGATTGAAACAGGTACACGCAAGATTCACACAGAATCGAGGAAAGCCGAAAACAACCTAAAACCCTATCAGGGATTGAAACTCGCTACTTGGAACTACTTAAAGAAATTCAACCAGCCGAAAACAACCTAAAACCCTATCAGGGATTGAAACTGATAGCTGAAATCTGTTGGCGCTGCACATTCAGCCGAAAACAACCTAAAACCCTATCAGGGATTGAAACCTCTCTGAAGCATGATATTTCTCCCTAGTAAAGCCGAAAACAACCTAAAACCCTATCAGGGATTGAAACGAGTTTGATACCTTCACTTACGGCTCTCCTGTACTGGCCGAAAACAACCTAAAACCCTATCAGGGATTGAAACGAAAATATCAGCGCGGTAACGGAAAGGATGGTTGGCCGAAAACAACCTAAAACCCTATCAGGGATTGAAACTGCGACGAAATACGTGTTGCCGATCCCAGAGAACGGCCGAAAACAACCTAAAACCCTATCAGGGATTGAAACGGCAAGTACGCAGGTTCGCTCTTGCTTTTCCCGTGATTGCCGAAAACAACCTAAAACCCTATCAGGGATTGAAACCCACACTAACACCGTAAAGAGCCGTACAGAATCGATATGCCTAGTTTGCCGAAAACAACCTAAAACCCTATCAGGGATTGAAACCCGGCATCACCGACGTTGATGCTGACAATGACTGCCGAAAACAACCTAAAACCCTATCAGGGATTGAAACTAATTTCCTTTGGGTTGTGGTGGCGATACCAGATTGGCCGAAAACAACCTAAAACCCTATCAGGGATTGAAACGTGGTGGCGATACCAGATTGATATGAAGGTTGCGATCGCCGAAAACAACCTAAAACCCTATCAGGGATTGAAACTCAAGCGGTATTTTTCTGCCAAAATTAGCCCACGTGCCGAAAACAACCTAAAACCCTATCAGGGATTGAAACTCTAACGTTGGCACCGGTGAACTTATCAACAAATACGGCCGAAAACAACCTAAAACCCTATCAGGGATTGAAACACCAAGTGGAAGCGCGATCACAACCTTCATATCAAGCCGAAAACAACCTAAAACCCTATCAGGGATTGAAACAGCCTGCGTTTTGGATTTAGCCCAAACACACACCACAGCCGAAAACAACCTAAAACCCTATCAGGGATTGAAACATACTGAGATTTCCCGATTCCCAGTTCTTTCATGGGCCGAAAACAACCTAAAACCCTATCAGGGATTGAAACAAAGGTTTCGGGTTCACCAAGTGGCTGCACAAGAGCCGAAAACAACCTAAAACCCTATCAGGGATTGAAACACCGGCCCCGAGCCGAAGCGGCTCCGAGCCTATTGCCGAAAACAACCTAAAACCCTATCAGGGATTGAAACTGGGTTTTTCCGATCGTAGTGAAGTGGAGGTGTGCCGAAAACAACCTAAAACCCTATCAGGGATTGAAACAGCGGTAAAAATAATGAATAAACTTATCAATGCGATCCCTTGCCGAAAACAACCTAAAACCCTATCAGGGATTGAAACGTTAATCGCTTGGCTTCAGGAAGAATTAGCAGTGCCGAAAACAACCTAAAACCCTATCAGGGATTGAAACCAAGCCTTTGTAGTTAAATTGATTCATGGTCAGTGTGCTCAGCCGAAAACAACCTAAAACCCTATCAGGGATTGAAACTAACCGTTTCGCAGGGCTAGCCGGCCGCTGCGATTATGCCGAAAACAACCTAAAACCCTATCAGGGATTGAAACTGCCTCATAGCCGTTGTCTTCCAGCCAGTCTATCGCCGAAAACAACCTAAAACCCTATCAGGGATTGAAACCTAATCTAGACAAGGTGAGGACAAGATAAAACGATTCGCCGAAAACAACCTAAAACCCTATCAGGGATTGAAACCCAAGGTATCGTGCCTTTTTGCGATCGAAACACCGCCGAAAACAACCTAAAACCCTATCAGGGATTGAAACGTTAATTCCTATGGATAAAATTGCGGTTTGGATTAAAGCCGAAAACAACCTAAAACCCTATCAGGGATTGAAACCAGTAAAGCCAGAAGCCATATCGCCCAATTCACTGCCGAAAACAACCTAAAACCCTATCAGGGATTGAAACTTGATTCTATCCCTGAATTGTGATGCAGCCCAGCCTCTGGCCGAAAACAACCTAAAACCCTATCAGGGATTGAAACACCAAGGTAGAGTCGTAGATTTTCCAGTTGCGGCGAGTGCCGAAAACAACCTAAAACCCTATCAGGGATTGAAACTTGTTCATTGGCTAAAATTGCGGCTTGTTCCGCAGCGCTTGCAGGCCGAAAACAACCTAAAACCCTATCAGGGATTGAAACAAAATGGCCTAACAATCTGGAAGCATATAAAAGGCCGAAAACAACCTAAAACCCTATCAGGGATTGAAACTTGCATATTCCACACTTCCTCTATGCTTGGCGGTCGGCCGAAAACAACCTAAAACCCTATCAGGGATTGAAACTAAAATAATTATGTGCAATATCATTATCAGCAAGGCCGAAAACAACCTAAAACCCTATCAGGGATTGAAACCTCCCAGCTATCCATCTCCTTACTCATCTCCTTTGCTAGAAACAAGTTTACTTCCAACACTTGTCACAGCACAGGTGGTGATCATCGATAATCTCACATTTGATAAAAGTGGTCGGATTCAGGAATTGATTCAAACAGCACGGTGTAGACTATTATATTTACCGCCATACTCTCCAGAGTTTGACAAAATTGAACAAAGTAGAGTTTTGGCTAAAAAGTCAAATTCGTAAACAGCTTGATGAATTTGATTGCTTACATTTTGGCGACCCTTGGATGTCTTGTGCCTTGCATCCTAACACGGGCAGTTGCTATATGTGATTTACCAGATTATTCAGTTGACACAACCTCAAAATTATGACCAATCAAACAACTTCTCCACTCCTACTAAGTTCATTCAAAATCGGAGATTTACCCTTAAAAAACCGGGTAGTCATGGCACCCCTAACGAGATCTAGAGCCGGTGAAACGCGGATGCCCAACGCCTTGATGGCAGAGTATTACACTCAACGAGCCTCCGCTGGTTTAATCATTACAGAAGCCACCGTGGTTTCTACTCAAGCTAATGGTTGGCTCAATACGCCCGGTATTTATTCAGACGAACAAGGCGAAGCTTGGAAACAAGTTGTGACTGCGGTTCATGCCCACCAAACGCCGATTTTCATGCAGCTTTGGCACTGCGGACGAGCTTCCCACAGCAGTTTTCATCAAAACAATCAATTGCCAGTTGCAGCATCTGCCGTCAAAATAAACGGAGAAGGCATTCATACCCCTGTAGGCAAAGAACCCTACGAAACCCCCCGCGCTCTAGAAACCCATGAAATCTCCCTGGTTGTAGAAGATTATCGCAAGGCGGCGGAACGAGCAAAAATGGCAGGTTTTGACGGTGTAGAAATTCACGCGGCAAACGGCTATCTTATTGACACATTCCTGCAAACCAAAACCAATCACCGCACAGATTCCTATGGCGGCTCAGTTGAAAACCGTTACCGTTTTCTTAAGGAAATTGTAGAGGCGATTATCACAGTATTTCCCGCAAACCGCGTGGGAGTTAGGCTTTCTCCCAACGGTAATTTCAATGACATGGGTTCTCCCACTTATCGAGAAGATTTTCTGTATTTTGCAGGGCAGTTAAATGCCTATGATTTAGCTTACCTTCACTTGGTGGACGGTTTGGCTTTTGGCTTTCATGAATTGGGAACGCCGATGATGATAGGAGAGTTTCGCGATGTATTTACAGGGCCGCTCGTCGGCAACTGCGGATATACTCAAGAACAGGCTGAAACAGCCCTGAATAGCAAAGTTGCAGATTTAATAGCTTTTGGTCGGGATTTTATCAGCAACCCCGATTTAGTAGAGCGTTTTACTAATGGTTGGCCGCTCAATCCGCCTGCTGAAGTCGGCGTCTGGTATTCTTTTGGGCCTGAAGGTTATATCGATTTCCCTACCTATCAGGAACCCGCAGCTATTTCTTAGTTGAGTTTGTTGGGGCGGGTTTATCAATAATATCATTTCCGGTTACACCGGAATGATGTTGACTGTTGACTGTTGACTGTTGACGCCGTGAACAGTGAACCGTCAATAGTCAACAGTCAACTCGAATTTACTATTCCGATGCTAACGGATTTGATATAAATACCGAGTAAGTGCATCATAGATAATTGTCAACCCGCCTCCCTAAAAGATGTATGGTTAATTTCTCCAAATAAGAATCGAAGTTAGACTCATATTTAATTTTCATCCCCCGTTGAAAACGAGTATTTATTATTTGTAAAAACACTTCTTCTGGCTCCAGCCTCCCGTCTCCAGCCTCCAGCCCCCTGCCTCCCGTCTCCTGCCTCCAATTTCTAGCTTGCCGGCAAAAGTGAGAGCATCCCGGTTGAGATCGAGAACGTTTCCCCATATCCTAATAACCATAGGGTACTTCAAAACATCCAAGCTGCTAGCTCAGCGTTTGAGTGCCTGAAAAAAATCAATAGCGGAAGCGCTTTTAACAAGATGGCACAAAATCACAAATCAACGGTTATCATTACCGGCGCTTCCTCCGGCGTCGGTTTGTACGGCGCGAAAGCTCTCGCAGACAAGGGATGGCACGTAGTCATGGCCTGTCGGGACCTGCGGAAAGCCGGAGATGCCGCCCAAGAGTTGGGCATACCTCAAGGCAGTTTCTCCATCATGGAGATTGACTTGGGCGATTTGGAGAGCGTGCGCCGGTTTGCTCGGGCATTTAAGGCCAGCGGCAGGCCTCTGGACGCTTTGGTGTGCAATGCCGCCATTTATATGCCTTTGATTAAGGAACCGCTGCGGAGCCCGGAGGGTTACGAGTTGACGATGACTACCAATCACCTGGGTCATTTCCTGCTGTGCAACCTGATGATGGAAAATATGAAGCCTTCCTATTATTCCGATGCCAGAATCGTGATTTTGGGAACCGTGACTCACAATCCAGACGAGTTGGGCGGGAAGATTCCGCCGCGCCCGGATTTGGGCAAGTTTGAGGGTTTTGAAGCGGGTTTCAAAGACCCGATTTCGATGGTTGATGGCAAGAAGTTTGAACCAGTCAAGGCTTACAAAGATAGCAAAGTTTGCAACGTGTTGACGATGCGGGAATTGCATCGCCGCTTTCACGAATCCACGGGGATTACTTTCACTTCGCTGTATCCGGGATGCGTCGCGGATACGCCACTTTTCCGCAACCACTATCCTTTGTTTCAGAAGCTGTTCCCGCTGTTTCAGAAGAACATCACCGGGGGTTACGTGTCGCAGGAGTTGGCGGGGGAAAGGCTGGCGATGGTGGTTGCTGATCCAGAATACAAGCAATCTGGCGCTTATTGGAGTTGGGGAAATCGCCAGAAAAAAGATGGTAAGTCTTTTGTGCAAAAGGTTTCTCCCCAGGCCCGCGATGATGAAAAAGGCGAGCGGATGTGGGAGTTGAGTGCTAAGTTGGTGGGATTGACTGACGGGGCTCAAATGGGTGCTGCGGCTGGTGCGGGCCGCTCTGCATAATTCACAGTTACAAACCCCCTTTATCAGACTTGGCGGTTGAAACGGCGTCTACGCACAGGAGGTGGGTAGACGCGGATTCAATAATAAAGGGGGTACTAAAGTCGGATTTGGGATGATGCACCAAAATCAAAGAAACCGGGTTTTTTAGTGGCTCTGGGGGTTGTAACTCACATCTTGCACTATTCTTAAGAACAGGCAAGATGCCTGTTCCACAAGAAAATTTATCTCTTGTGGAACAGGCATCTTGCCTGTTCATAAAAAGATTATTGAGAATGGTGCCAGATCTCAGTTGTAGCGCGTCTTTTCGGACACAACCTGGTTTCTGGTTTACCCTGGTGTCCAGGAATGTTCTTGTCGCTGGATTAGCATGAAAGCGTAGGTTTTGCAATCAAAAAAATTGGTTGTTTTTACCGTTTACGATCGACTTACACGATATTTTTTCGGATAAGAACCCGGTTGATGCGTAAGTCTTGGGAAATGAACAACGGTCGATCGACCTTTTGGTTTTTAGCCGTTGCGAAACTGTTGGCTGGGACGGCTGTTTCCTTTTTTTGCTGTTAAGATTGGTTTTTACTTGAGGGTGCTCTATTGCGGAAAATATTTTCACCCAATTATTCGAGATAATTTGATTCTATGGCTTGTCGATCGCAAAAACTATTTTTACTCGCTGGAATTTTTGGGTTAGTTTGGCTGGGAAAACCAGCGAAAACATCGGCTAGCACAGTTGAAATTTTGACCTCAAATGTTGAGGATTTGGCAGCAGTTAGCAGCGGAGGCGATCGAGGTTTCCTTCCCGATACTAATCTTGACAAACGCGAAGACTTGCCCGTAAAAGACGAGGAAACGCAGTTACCCCCTGAATCAGAACGATCGGCTTTGGCGACAACTCTACGCTTATCCCCACCTGCGGAAATCCCCGACTTAGAGCTGGAAGTGGCAAATTCAGCCGATGATCGCACCTTAAGCACAAAAACTCAAGAAACCGATGTTTTTAACCGAGATCAAAAGCTAGAAGAAAATATTGACCGACAAAAAATTGATTTGGGTATCGATCGAGGCTCGCAACTAAGCCAACTCCCCAACCCAATTCTGCCCAGAGAGCCGGAATTACCTGCACCAACAGCCCCGCAACCTCCCCCGCCGTCTCCCCTCCAACCAACCCCGCTAACACCTGTTCCCGGCGATGATAGACCGGGTATTATAGGTACAATTAGGGTCGATCGCTTTGAGTTTGAGGGCAACACAGCTTTTAGCGATCGCGAACTCGCAGAAGTTACGCAACAGTTTGCCGGCCGCGAAATCACCTTTGCCGAACTGATCGCAGCCGAAGCAGCCGTCACTCAAAAATATGTAGCCGCAGGATACATCAATTCCGGCGCTGTAATTCCCGCCAACCAAACCTTTCCGAGAGAAGGAGGTGTGGTGAAAATTCGGATTGTAGAAGGCGGATTAGATGAAATTGTGATTACTGGAAACAGGCGCTTAAATTCAAATTACGTGCGATCGCGCCTAGAACGCGCTACCAGACGCCCCCTCAATCGCGATCGGTTGCTGGAAGCCTTGCAACTGCTGCAACTCGACCCCTTAATTGCCAATATTTCCGCCGAATTGCAAGCCGGAAGCCGCCCGGAAAACAGCCGCTTAGAAGTGCGCGTCAAAGAAGCAGACAGCTTTAGCGCTGAAGTGTTTGCAGACAACAATCGATCGCCCAGCGTCGGCAGTTTTCGGCGCGGTGTTCGCATCAATCAAGCAAATTTGCTCGGTTTGGGCGACGGATTAGAGGTATCTTATGCTAACACCGACGGCAGCAATGAATTCAACGGCCGCTACACAGTCCCCGTCAACGCGCGCAACGGCACGATTGGGTTCGCTGCGAGTGCTGCTAGCACCAACATCATTGAGGAACCGTTTGATGCTGCACAAATCGAGGGGAAATCGCGGACTTACGAGTTAACTTACCGCCAACCGATTGTCGAAAAGCCCGATCGCACTTTGGCTTTGGGACTGAGTTTTTCGAGGCAAGAAAGCGATACATTCCTGTCAGGGGAACCATTTGCGCTTTCGGCGGGAGCAAATGATCGCGGCGAAACGCGGGTTTCGGCTGTGCGGTTTTTTCAAGAATACGTGCAGCGGAGTTCCAACCAAGTGTTCGCGGCGCGATCGCAATTCTCCCTCGGCACTAATCTGTTCGGCGCTACTGCGAACGATAGCGGCCCTGACAGCAGTTTTCTGGCGTGGCGCGGCCAAGCCCAATACGTGAGGCTACTAGCCTCAGAAACCTTGCTGATAGTGCGTTCCGACATTCAATTAGCCGATCGCCCCCTGCTTTCTCTCGAACAAATTGGGATCGGTGGCGTTCAAAGCGTGCGCGGATACCGCCAAGATTTGCTGTTAACTGATAGCGGTGCGATCGCGTCTGCTGAAGTGCGAATCCCGGTTTGGCGTGTCCCGGAAGTCGAAGGTTTGTTGCAAGTCGCTCCGTTTATCGATTTTGGGGTAGGGTGGAACCATTCAGGAGAAAAACCGAATCCTGACTCGGACAAACTGCTGGGTGCGGGTTTGGGGCTGGTTTGGCAGATGGGCGATCGGTTGAATGTGCGTTTAGACTATGGTATTCCTTTGATCAATGCTCGATCGGGCGATCGAACTTTGCAGGAAAAAGGCATCTACTTTAGAATCAATTATTTTCCGTTTTAAATTGTAGGTTGGGTTGAGTGCGATCGAACCCTACGGTTCGCTTCACCCAACACTTTCATCTTTAGCGCTGACGGTCAAATTTTATTAAGTGGCCGCCTCGATCGCACGATTAAACTGTGGGATATCGCAACCGGATGTTGTATTAGGACGTTGATGGGCGATCGGCTGTATGAAGGTATGAATATTCGAGGGGCAACGGAATTGACGAATGCTCAAAAAGCGACATTGAAAGCGTTAGCGGCTTTTATTTGACACTCTCGATCAAGATTCCGAATCATCTCCAAGATCAGGCAGCGTTTACGAGATAACGGCTAAAGTGAGCGGTGGCAGATAACTTTGAACACGCACCGATAACCTCTGTTCCGTCAGCACCAACGCAGTGTTAGGTGGCTGGCGCATCACTAGACGATTGCAAAAAGTGACTTTCAAGTGAGAGGAGAACATCCGTAGCTTCAACAATAATTCTTTTCAAAACATCAGCACCATTACTTTCTTTCAATCCTAAAGTCTTGGCAATCTTCTTGTAATTATCACCCTTGCGATGGGCTACGCTACTTGAGCGAAGGCTCTGTAAATTCCTCAAGAATTGTATATTCTGCTGATGGTTCGGATAATGATGAGCTTTGAGAAACTGATCGAATTTAGATATTCCCCCCTTTGTGTCAGTATGATCTCCTGGCGTTGCCTTTACAATTTCACTCTCATTTAGAGAATCAATCATAAGCTTTGTAAGGGCAAGGACTTGTGAATCAAATTCCGCCTGACTATTTGTTAGTGGGATATGCAAAGCCTCCAATAGATGTTGGTCAGCTTCATCTAATTTGAGAAAAATCCTCCACCCCATAACTGCTTTCCAATTTTTTGATAATCTGACAAAACAAGCCTTAAACATAAGGTCAATTTGTTCAGGATCAGTAGGTTCTGCCAAAAAGCTACGCTTAAAATTGGCTTTACTAATTTTCCCTTCAGGTGGAACGTTATAACTACGCCAATACATTTGCTCATCTGCTGGTAAATCTTGACCCAAATCTCCAAGGAAGACAACGATATATTCATGATGGTTGTTATCAATTTTCAATCCCCATAATCCTTGACATCTTAGAAATCCATCTTCAACCGAGTATCGCTCTGGATGAGCATAGTACTTCGTAAGCACCTCACGCCGAAAGAAGACAGGTGTGAGATAATTTGGTGCATCTGGATTTGCACCAAGAAAGTTTGCAAGTCTATTTGGACTACAAGAATGTTTTATTAAATCTCCGTTTTCATCCAGTCCAATAATAAAATCCATGTAATCTTCCTCTTCCCTCTCATCAAATGGCCACATTCCGCATCGTTCGAGCGGAAATGGAGGAATAAGTTTCTTTCCAAGCAAATATGAAAGAGACTTATGCTTATCTATATGAAAAATTTTTTCAGAACTTGCTCGAAGTTCATAGTAAGTTAAATCCTGTTTATATTCTAATTTATGGTAAGTTAAATCCTTTTCACTCTCCAATTTGACTGGAAAGTCAGCAAGTAGCAACTCAGAGTATCGCTTTAAGTCAAAATAAATTGCTAAGTGCATTTTCTTCACAGCGAGAAATTGGCGCACTTTTTTGAGGCGTACTTCGACTTTATTGGCTTCAATCCTTGCTACTACAATTTCATCTCCTCTTTCATCAAATTTGAGAAGTTGATTTTTTTCAAAATCGTGGTACAACCGATGGAAGTGTCGAAATTCTTCAATGATTTCGTTATAAGACTCACGAATTCCGTGAAACCTACGATGAATTACAAAAGGTTCTATCTGATCCGATTTCCCAAACCGTAGATAGGAAACTTCTTCATTACCCTGGTTGTGTTTAACAACACAAGCTGGATGCCCGTCTTCAAGATGAAGATCCCAAGAGAGCTGGCTGAAAGAAGTTTCAACATATTCATTTGGAATCAAGGCTGAAAATATACCAAGATTCTCGTCTTCAGTAACTTGATCCAAATAAACAGTTACCCAAGGCTCTCTGCCTAAACTGGGAATAAATGTCTCTCGCCAGTCAGATTGAAGTAGCCATTTCAAATTTGGATCGACACTTTCGGTAGTCATAGCGATAGCCTATCATAAATAGTATTCATTGTACTGTACTTATACAGGCATGACCACAAGTGCCGCACTATCTATTATTAAATAGAGGTGAACGGGGTGTGAAAAGTCAACTTTATGGGTGAAAGAGAGTCTATCTAACACTGGGTCGATCAAAAAACTTGAGACATTCATCAGAACTTACTCAGGCTCGAATGACTGTAATCGATCGCCCCATATTTGTTGTATGAATTTCAGTATTCAACCGTTCTTCCAACTCCGGTGCGTTCTCGTGGCGATCGCCATTCTGTTTTATCCATTTGTAAAAACTGTGGAAAGAGACCCAAAGCCTTCGCTGCATTATGATAAAGCAAGCAGCGATAAATTCTCGTCTTCATAAAATAACTTGATTGCGTTAAAAGACCGACGTAGCAAATTTTCAACTTGCAATGTCGAACAGTTTCCAAGGCGAAGCCAAATAACTTTCGGTGGATTCCCGAATACTAAGCTCAAATCGTGCATATCCGCGTCTTTCGAGACAATCATCAAATTATTATCTTTTGCATAATCCCAAACTACTGGGTCGATCGTTGCTTTCATGCCCACATCTCGAACGTGAAGCGAATTTGGGAAAATATCGCTCAAACTGTTCGGTAACTTGGGCGACAAGTTTTCATCAAAAAGTAATTTCATGCGGATA
The DNA here is from genome assembly GCF_036705685.1 of Microcoleus sp. AT3-A2. Taxonomy (NCBI): domain Bacteria; kingdom Bacillati; phylum Cyanobacteriota; class Cyanophyceae; order Oscillatoriales; family Microcoleaceae; genus Microcoleus; species Microcoleus sp. AT3-A2. The sequence continues at coordinate 12,954 of NZ_JAUBVF010000039.1, read as the reverse complement.
AGGTCGCGGTCATAAACCGACGCTCGCGGTCAGCAGCATAAGCAATGCAGGCTTTTAAATCTTCTCGCGTCAAGTCGGGAAAATCGTCGAGAATTTCTGCTTCGGTCATCTCGGAAGCCAGGTACTCAAGCACTTCATAAACCGTAATTCGCAAGCCGCGTACACAAGGCTTACCACCGCGTTTATTTGGTTCGATCGTGATATGGTTTCGGTAGTTCATAAAAAAGCTTGGTAAGATTGTGTTCTCGACCTTTGCAAAATCTTAGCCTATGGCTGTGGATCTGGCAAGGTTGTCAATTATTTTTAGAGCTGACGGTCAAATTTTATTAAGTGGCGGTCTCGATCGCTACTTGGGTCGCGAGCGGGGACGCTCGCACTGATACGATCAAAATATATAATTATGATGGAACCGGAAACGATATAAATCCTAACCTAGTTAACACAAGAGGGCTTGTCTTATGGTTCAGACAAAAACTAAACTAACATTTGCAGAGTTTCTCGAAAAGTACCCAGACGGATCTGGCATCTACGAACTTGTAAATGGAGAGATTGTCAAAGTGGAAGCAACCAGAGCTCATAAAAATGTGGCACGATTTCTAGTATTTGGCTTTAACGATGAAATCAGGCGCTTGGGACTTGACTATATCGTTGACAAAGATATAGTTTTCAGAACTGTAACAGCTTCAGGACAAGAACAAGGCAGAAATCCTGATGTTGGCGTGGTGAAGGCATCTGTATGGAACAGCAATGTACGTGGCTACGGAGCCCTTACCGAACCTATCCAATTGGCTGTTGAAGTTACCTCAACTAACTGGGAAGACGACTATGTGGATAAGCTAGATGAGTATCAACGCCTCGGCATTTGTGAGTATTGGATTGTGGACTATTTAGCGATCGCTTCTAGGGCTTATCTAGGAAATCCCAAAATTCCCACAGTTTTCGTTTACTCTTTGGAAAATGGCAGTTATTTAGTTCAAAGTTTTACAGGTAATGAGCGCATTATCTCTAAAACTTTTCCCGAACTAGAAATCACAGTCGAGCAACTTGTACTCAGCAGCCAAATTCAAAACATTTAGAGAAACGAGATGAGATTACATCGATAAAATTTATCCTGGAAAGAGTGTTTTTATGCCTCCCTTCCATTACTCGTTACTATTTGCACCATTCTCAAGAACAGGCAAGATGCCTGTTCCACAAAGAGTAGATTTTATTGTGGGGAGTAGGGGTTGGGCATCTTGCCCGCCCGTAAGTTACTCCCTACTGTTTGCCTTCCTGTTGCTATTTCCCACTTCCGCGATCGCCCAAATCATCCCAGACGGCACTTTGGGCGCGGAAAGTTCGCGCACAGTTCCCGATACTATCAACAACTTACCCTCAGATAGAATCACTGGCGGTGCAACTCGCGGCGTTAACCTATTTCACAGCTTGCGCGAATTTAACATCCGTGAAGGGCGGGGAGCTTATTTTGACAATCCCAGCGGAATTACCAACATTTTCACCCGCGTTACAGGCGGCAACCCTTCTAATATTTTAGGAACTCTGGGAGTTTTAGGCAACGGCAACTTATTTTTAATTAACCCGAAAGGAATAATCTTCGGGCCGAATGCGCGGTTAGATTTGCGCGGTTCGTTTATCGGTTCAACGGCTGACAGTATTGTGTTTAATAACGGCTTTGAATTCAGCAGCACCAACCCGCAAACATCCCCGCTGTTAACCGTTAATATTCCTGTTGGTTTAAGATTTAGAGACAATCCCGGTGCAATTGTCAATCAATCGACGGCTGTAGGGAAGGTAAACCTGCCAGCCTCTGCTGTGCCAATTCCGATTAGCGATCGAGTTGGTTTAGCAGTAGAACCTGGCCAAACTTTAGCACTCATTGGCGGCGACATCCAACTGCAAGGCGGCAATTTAACAGCCAGTGGCGGACAAATTTTACTCGGTAGCGCAGCCAGTCCCGGTTTAGTTGATTTTGCAATGACAGCGGGGGAAAAGGGAAATTTAACTTTAAATTATGACGATATTCAAAACTTAGGCAATATTCAAATATCCGATGGATCACTCATCAACACTAGCGGAATTGGTGGTGGCAGAGTAGATTTACAAGGTGGAAATGTCGCCCTCAGCGGTGCGCGAATTTATGCGATGACACTGGGAAATATTGATGGTAGAGGTATTGATATCAGCGCTCAAAAGTTGCGAGTGGAAAACGGCACGCAATTTTCTACCCTGACTCTAGGAGATGGTGCAGGAGGTAATATCAACTTGCGCGCTGCTGATTCAGTAGAAATGATCGGGCTGGGAGTTGAGGGCTATCAAGAAGTTGCAATTAAATATTTGGTATCGGGAACTACAGACCCCTTTGACCCGCTAATGATGGTATTTAATGGTAGTGCTGGTGCAGGTTCGGGGGGCGATATTACGATCGACACTGGTCGCCTGCTCTTCAATAATGGCGTAGTAGGTAGCGGTATCACTTTTGGCGGTGGAAGGGGTGGGAATTTAATCATTCGCGCCAATACTTTTGAGATGGTGGGTTCTGGAATAAATAACGGGACAGCTAAAGAAAGTACCGGTACGGGAGGAAGTATTAGTGTTGATGTCGCGAGATTAATTATGCGCGACGGTTCTCTTCTGAGTACGACGAGTTACAGCAGCGGCCCGTCGGGAAATATCAACATTAAAGCTGCCGAATCAGTAGAATTGTCTAACACTGGCCCGACAACAGTTGTGTCAACCGGAATCAGCACGCTGAGTATCAGTTCTAACGGAAGGGCGGGGAATATTAACGTCGATACCAAGCGGTTGAGTCTCTCTGGGGGTTCTGCTTTTACAGTAGGAACAGGTGTTTTAGTTGGCAGGTTTTTGTTTTCTCAGGAGGGCGGGCCTGCTGGAAACTTAACAGTTAGGGCTACTGAATCAGTAGAAATTTCAGGTATTTCTCAACTTTTGAGCAGCGGGATTCAGAATGCGAGTGGCCTGACTTCTGGAACTTTGAGTTCTAGTCGGGGTGGGGATATTCGGATTGATACGCCAAGCCTAACCGTGCGGGATGGGGGGATAGTTTCTACGAGTTCTTTGGGTGTAGGAGATGTGGGGAATATTACTATTAATGCCGATCGCATTGAGGTCAGCGGCAGCGGAAATAATGGTCTGTTTATCAGTACAATTGATGCTTCGGTGGGCAAGATATTTGGTACTAATCCCCAGGCGACGGCAAATGCTGGTTCGTTGAATCTGAATGCCGATCGACTAATTGTCAGAGATGGAGCTACAGTGACGGTGCAGGCGACGGGAACCGGACGCGCTGGTAATATCAATGTTGTCGCAAATTCGATCGCTCTTGACAACAAAGCCAGGATTGACGGTACGACTGTATCCGGTACAGGAGCAAATATTAACCTGCAAGCAGGAGACATCCAATTGCGCCACAACAGCCAAATTACCACCGATGCAGGCAGTTCAGACGGCGGCAATATCAACATCAACAGCGACATTCTTGTCGCCCTCCCGCAAGAAAACAGCGACATCACAGCCAACGCCCGCACAGCAGGCGGCGGCCGCGTGAATATCAATGTCCCCAATGTTTTTGGTTTTACAGCAGCCAGCCGCGAACAAGTCAGAAGCCGGTTGGGGCTCAGTGACGCCGAATTTGCAGCGTTGCAAGTAAGTCCTACTTCTCTGCTTCCAAGCAGCGACATCGCCGCGATTTCCCAAAGTGGTGGCCCGGCTTTGCAAGGGGCGGTAACATTTAGTTCTGTTGGAGTGAATCCCGTTCAAGGTTTAGTGGAACTGCCGCAAAATGTGGTCAATCCGGCTGCGTTAATTGCTGCAAATCCCTGTATCCAAGGGGCAGAGAACGAGTTTACTGTGACTGGGCGGGGGGGATTGCCATTAAGTCCTCATGAGGTTCTCAGCAGCCCTCTATCGCCGTTGCCGTGGGTAGAACCAGCGGTAGGTGGAAGTCAGCAAATAGAAGGTCAAAGAGCCTCCATAGAAATTCGACCAACAGAAATTATTCCCGCTCAAGGTTGGGTAATGGACGATCGAGGACAAGTAACGCTGGTAGCATATAATTCTGGTGGTGGTGCATCTCTTCGCAGTCCGAAACCGACGGGTGTTTGCGTACCTCAATAGGTACTCTTCAGGTTTTAGCTAATCCCTCCCTATTTTCCTAATACTAAATTAACCAGACTTCAAAGATGCGCTGCCAATCTTCCGCCCTATTTTTTGCATTCTTACTGCTGTTTCCTTTCCCTGCGATCGCCCAAATCATTCCCGATAATAGCTTGGGTGCAGAAAGTTCGCGCACTGTTCCCGACAGGATTAATAACTTACCATCGGACAGAATAGAAGGCGGTGCAACTCGCGGAGCCAATTTATTTCATAGTTTCCAACAATTTAACGTTGGTGAAGGCAGAGGAGCATATTTTGCCAATCCTAACGGGATTGCGAATATTTTTACCCGCGTTACGGGTGGCAACCCTTCTAATATTTTAGGTGTGTTGGGAGTCCAAGGAAATGCCAACTTATTTTTACTTAATCCCAAAGGAATTGTCTTCGGCCCCAATGCGAGGTTAGATTTGCGCGGTTCATTTTTAGCAAGTTCTGCAGATAGCGTAGTTTTCAATAATGGCTATCAATTTAGCAGCAGAAACCCGCAATCAGTGCCGCTGTTAAATGTCAATATACCTATCGGTTTAAACTTTCGAGAAAATCCGGGGAAAATCATTAACTCTTCAGCAGCACCAGCCTTAAATTTACCAGATTTACCTCCAGGGCTCCCGCCGATTTTTAATAACATTGGCTTAGCAGTTGAACCCGGACAAACACTCGCCCTAGTGGGAGGAGATATGGAATTAAATCAGGGAACACTCACTGCATCAACCGGACAAATTTTGCTGGGTAGCGTCGCTAGTCCGGGGATGGTTGGATTGGAATCAACGCCATTGGGATTAAGTTTAAACTATGACAAGATTTCCAAATTTGGTAATATTGAAATAACCAACGGCTCAGTTCTCAACACCAGTGGACTAGGTGGTGGCAAAGTAGATATTAGAGGTGGAAATGTCAGCCTTAACGGTGGGCGAATTTATGCACTAACTTTGGGAGATATTGACGGTAGAGGTATCGATATTAATGCCCAAAACTTTCGGGCCGAAGGTGGGGCGCAAATGTTTACGCTGACAGTAGGAAATGGTGCGGGAGGTGCTGTCAACATCCGCACTACCGATTCAGTAGAACTGATCGGGATTGGAGACGAACTCTATAAAGTGTTTGCTGGTAACTATACGACAACTGGATCGATCAACCCTTTTGACCCACAAATTCTGCTGCTATCTGCCACTTCTGGCGCTGGAGCAGTAGGAGACATCACGATTGATACTGGACGGTTATTGATCGACAATGGAACTGTCCTTGGTACCCCCACATTAGGTAGTGGAAATGGGGGAGAAATTATCATGCGTGCCAGGACTGTGGATATAGCCAGTTCAGCAATCAATAGCGGCACAATTACGGGGAGTACAGGGACAGGAGGAAGCATTAGCATTGAGGCAGAACGGTTAAGAGTCCGTGATGGATCGGGTCTGATCAGCATCACTCGCACGGAAGCAGCATCGGGGAATATCAACATTAAAGCGGATGAATCAGTAGAAGTGCTGCGGGCTCCCAAGGGAAATCCTGTCCCAACCTTGATCGGCACAACCGCAGTCGGCACTAATGGGAAAGCAGGGGATATTAATATCGACACTAAGCGGTTGATTATCTCTGAAGGAGGCGGAATTAGTTTATCTAGCGGCTCGGTTGTGGGCAACCAACCCTTGAATACAACTGCGGGGCTTGGAGGTAATCTAACAATTAAAGCTACTGAGTCAGTAACGGTAGAGGGTAGTTCTGAAGTTTTGGCGAATGGGAGTCGGACTGCTAGTTTCATCTCCGCTGATGCCAACTCTGCCAGTCCCGGAGGGAGTATGAACATTTCTACACCCGTACTGACTCTACGGGATGGGGGAGTTATTTCTACGGCATCTTTAGGCGCAGGAGATGCGGGCAGCATTACGATTAATGGGGGTCGTGTAGAAGTTATAGGTAATGGGGGTTCAGGTGAATTTAACAGTCAAATTCAGATTTCCGTTGGGATTGCATCTGGTGTAATCAATCCCAATGCTACGGCTAACGGAGGTTCGTTAAATCTGAATGTCGGGCAATTGATTCTTCGCAATGGGGGAACACTTAATCTGCAAGCTTTGGGTTCAGCACGAGCTGGTAACATTAACGTGAAAGCAGATTCAATTTCCCTTGACAACCAAAGCAGCATTGACGGTAGAACTGAATCCGGTGCCGGAGCAAATATTAACCTCGAAGCACGAGATATCCAGTTGCGCCGAGCCAGCAGAATTACAACTGATGCAAGTATTTCTGGGGGTGGCAATATCAACATTAAAAGCGATATTCTGGTTGCTCTCCCCAATGAAAATAGCGATATTACTGCTAATGCGCGATCGGCTCAAGGGGGTCGCGTTAATATTAATGTCCCTAATGTTTTCGGGTTTACATCAGTGACTCGTGAACAGGTTCGAGGGAGTTTGGGATTAACAGATGCCGAATTTGGTGCATTGCAAGTAAGTCCTACTTCTCTAATTCCTACCAGCGATATTGCGGCTATTTCCCAAAGTAGCGGCCCGGCTTTGCAAGGTACTGTAACATTTAGTTCTTCTGGGGTGAATCCTGCTCAAGGTTTAGTGGAACTGCCACAAAATGTGGTGAATCCGGCTGCGTTAATTGCTGCAAATCCCTGCATCAGAGGGGGAGAGAGCGAGTTTACAGCTACTGGGAAAGGAGGAGTGCCTCCAAGTCCTAATGATGCCCTCAGCAGCCCTCTATCGCCTTTGCCGTGGGTGGAAGAGGCAGGAAGTTCGGCAACTAGCAATGTAGAGGATTTAACCGATGTAACCGATCGAGGGAATAAGGAAGAAGGGGCAATCCCCGATCGGGAAGTTGTTCCGGCGCAAGGTTGGGTAGTGAATGCGAAAGGAGAAGTTACGCTTGTTGGATATAATCCGGGTAATGCTGCTGACTCTCGCAATCCTCGACCGAGTTATGGTTGTGTGCCGCGTTGAAATTAGGGGTTTTTTGACCGCCGATGTAGGCGGATTAACGCGGATTAACGCAGATCAAGAATAAGATGTATTTGGGTTAATTAGTATGTGTGTCTGCGGTTGTAATTTTATTTTCTAAATATGAACTTTACCCGATCGCTCCGGCAAGTAATTCTGTTATTTGTGATTTCCTGTCTGCTATCCGTTGCGATTCCTCCCGGAGTTGCTCAGCTTAATCCACCACAAGCGGTGCAGCTTGTCCGACAAGCTCGAAGTCTTTACCAAGAGGAACGTTTTTCGGAGGCTGTACCGTTGTTGCAGCAAGCGGCGACCGAGTTTGAGGCAAAAGGCGAAAATCTCGATCGCGCCACAGCTTTGAGTAATTTAGCTGCAACCTACGGGCAGTTGGGGCTTTGGGAAGAAGCAGAACAAGCTGTAAATTCGAGTTTGTCGGCTGTGCGAACACAAGCCAACACTCCCGAACAGCAGCGGATTTTGGCTGAAACTCTCAACATTCAAGGACAGTTGCAACTTGAACGGGGGCAGACTCAAGATGCGATCGATAACTTGGAGTTAAGCGCTAAAATTTTCGAGCAAATTGATAGAAAAAACCAACTTTTTCAAGTTCAAATTAATCAAAGTCGGGCTTGGGAAATTCTCGGACTTTACCCCAGAGCTTGCAAAATGCTGTTAGCTTCTTTCAAGTTGGAAAACCAAACTTGCGAAATTTCGGCAGCGGGTTTGGAAACTTTGAAAAATGGGTCGGTTTCCCTCGAACAAGTCCGGGCAATTCATGCTTTAGGGCGGGTCCTGCGGGTTTTGGGACAACTGGAACGATCGCAGGATGTGCTGTCGGCTGGACTCGAAGCAGCCCAAAAATTAGGTTCCCGGTCAGAGGAGGCTGCAATTTATCTCAATCTGGGCAATACGGTACGCGCTAAAAGCAATAAACCGGGTTTGACACCAGAACAGCGGGCTGATTGGGAACGCTTTGCCCTAGAGTATTATGGTCGATCGATCCAGGCGATATCGGATCGATCACTCCTACAAATTCAAGCAAAGTTAAACCAATTGAGTTTGTTGATTGATCGCCAAGATTGGTCTGAAGCAGAGGCTTTGTGGCGTTCTCTGGAACCTCAAACCGAGCAATTTGGCTCGAACCGCGCCGGACTTTATGCTCAAATTAATCTAGCTCAAAGCTTGATGAAATTAGCTCAGTCGCCTGCGAAAACTGTGAGTTTAAGCGATATTGACACAATGCTCGATCGCTCTGTCGAACCAGCAAACAGTTTGGGCGACAAACGCATACAAGCTTATATTCTGGCAGCTAAAGGCAAACTATCGGAAATCCAACAGCAGTATCAGAAAGCGGAAAATCTCACAACTGAGGCTTTGACTTTAGCACCGGCGTTTCAATCTCCCGATATTGCTTATCAATTGTTTTGGCAACTGGGGCGGATTCGGAAAGCTCAGGGCAATACAGAAGGGGCGATCGCTCAATATACTCAAGCTGTTAATATACTGTCTTCTCTGCGGGGCGATTTGGTGACAGTCAATCCCGAAGTGCAATTTTCGTTTCGGGAAAGTGCCGAACCGGTTTATCGCGAATTAGTCGGGCTGCTTTTGCAAGATGAATCTCCCAGTCAAGCTAAGTTGAAACTAGCGCGCCAAACGGTGGAATCTTTGCAGTTGGCGGAATTGGACAACTTTTTTCGGGATGCTTGCGCTGATGCTAAACCAAAGTCTATCGAGGAAATTGATCCGACAGCGGCGGTGATTTATCCGATTATTTTGAGCGATCGTTTGGAGGTAATTTTGTCAATTCCCGGCAAACCCCTGCGTCGCTACGCTACTGTGAAGTCTCAATCTGAGTTGGAAACTGCCTTCAGGCAAGCCAAAAATCTCATCAGGCCTGCTGCTTTCCCCCGCAACAGGAGGCAACCCGTTGAACAGGTTTATGACTGGTTAATCCGCCCCGCAGAGGCGGATTTGACCGCAGCCGGGATTAAAACCCTGGTATTTGTGCTCGACGGTTATTTGCGGAATCTGCCGATGGCGGTGCTGCACGACGGTGAAAAGTTTTTGGTAGAAAAATACAGCATTGCTTTGGCACCGGGATTGCAATTGCTGGCACCGAAACCGCTGAACAAAGTCAAGTTAAAAGTGCTCACCGCTGCCCTCTCCGAAGCGCGTCAAGGCTTCTCGGCTTTGCCGGGGGTGAAGGAGGAAGTTGAACAAATTGCAGCCGAGATGCCGGCGAGTTCGCTGCTGAATGAAGATTTTGTCAGCGGGCGATTGCACGATCAAATTAAAGCTTTGTCTTACCCGATCGTCCATTTGGCAACTCACGGTCAGTTTAGCTCGAATGCGGCGGATACTTTTATTGTGACTTGGGATCAGAAAGTGAATGTTAAGGAGTTCGATCAACTGCTGCGAGCCCGCACTGGGGAGAGACAACAGCCGATCGAACTTTTGGTTTTGAGCGCTTGCGAAACTGCTTCGGGCGATAACCGCGCCGCTTTGGGTTTGGCCGGGGCCGCAATTCGATCGGGTGCCCGCAGCACCGCCGCCACCCTTTGGCAAGTCAACGACGAATCTACAGCTATCTTTATGACTGAGTTTTACAAGCAACTGGCTTCTTCTAAAACCAGCAAAGCTGAAGCCCTCCGCAACGCTCAATTAACGCTGTTGCAAAACCCACAGTATCAGAACCCGTATTTCTGGGCACCTTTCGTGCTAGTGGGGAATTGGCAGTAATTTAAGATGGGGAATCGGGAATCGGGCATCGGGCATTGGGGATTGGGGATTGGGGATTGGGGATTGGGCATTGGGCATTGGGCATTGGGCATTGGGCATTGGGGATTGGGCATTGGGGATTGGGCATTGGGCTTGCAGTCAACTGTCAACAGTCAACAGCCAACAGTCAACAGCCAACAGCCAACTGTCAACAGTCAACAGACAACTAACTGAAATGCAGTTGGTTTTTTGTTAAAGTTTGTAAACTGTTAAGAGTGCTTTCTGCATCTAATATTTTTTCGAGGAGTCCCATGAAGCAACTTTTGATTGCTGAGCGCTTTTGCCTGATTGCCCACGTCTTGTCAATGGCTTTTGGATTGGCAGGGTTGCTGCTGATTTTACCCCGTCCCGAATTGGTGATGAGCTTGCCACCAGCAGGGCAAACGCTATTCCAGTGGGGGATGGCTGGGGGTGGAGTAGTTTATATCATCTTTGGTGCAGCAGCAGTTGCTCTCTATTCCTTGCGGACATTGGGTTTGGGTGCAACTCTGGCCTTTTTAGTGCCTTCTGTGTTTTTGTCCTTGAGTAGCGAGTTGTTAGGAACGAGTACGGGTTTTCCCTTCGGGCACTACCATTATTTGAGCGGTTTGGGCTACAAAATTGCAGGGCTGGTTCCGTTTACAATTCCCCTCTCGTGGTTTTATCTGGGACTGGTTTCCTATGTAATTGCTCGCGCTGGAGTAGGTGGCGGTAAAGGTAAGCTCAACTGGGTGCGCCAAATAGGGGCGATCGCCCTGGGTGCTTTGCTGCTAACAGCTTGGGATTTTGTACTTGATCCGGCTATGAGTCAAACTTCTGTGCCTTTTTGGGAGTTTGAGGAACTTGGGGCTTTCTTTGGGATGCCTTACCGCAATTTGGCTGGCTGGATGGGTACGGGGGCGCTATTTATGTCTGTAGCAGCTTTCTTGTGGAGAAAAACACCGATTAAATTAGAGCGATCGGAATTGGGTTTGCCCTTAATTGTTTATTTGGTAAACTTTGCTTTCGGAGCAATTATCACTGTAGTTTCCTTGGATTCTCGGTTCTGGTTCCCGACATCGCTAGCGGTGCTTCTGGGTGTAGTTCCGGCGATCGCGTTAAGCTGGATCGCTAAACCCGCAACAGGTGACGTAACCGAAACAATGCCCTCTTTGGAGACATCTGTTATCACGGCTAAAATTCCACCTGAGCCCGTGGGCGTTTTGCGTAAGTGAGTTGCTAGCGAGCAACCCCGGCTGATTTAGCAAAAATTTACACTAAATTTTGAGCTAGTTTAAAAACCCGGTTTCTTGTAGAAACCGGGTTTTTCAGTGGCGATTTTTTCATTCCCAATTCCTGTAATATGTTTGAGGTCAAAATTTTATTAAATTTTTTAAATTGATATCAGTTACCAAAAAAATGAACTGTAAATAAGCTCGCAACCCCTATCCCAATAGGGTTCAGTTAAGCTCGATCCCCCCTAGCCCCCCTTAAAAAGGGGGGGACAAGAACTTACTCAAAGTCAACCCCTACTCCCCTTCTTAAGGGGGATTTAGGGGGATCTCCGAGGAATAAATAGTTTTAACCCAAGCGTATTGACCCATATCCAGTCAGTCATTCCCAATTATTCAATTGTTTAATAGTATGGTTTTCCCGATCGCCCCTCACCTCTTCTCGCAACCGCTGACAAGTATCATTCCTGTCGCACTCCTGCTGCTGCAAGTGCCCGCCGCCGCCATTCTGATGTCGCGTTTGATTAAAGGCCCATCCCGCATCCCGCCCCTGGAACCGGATTCGCCGACGCTGGATTTGTTGGGTGCTTGTACTGCGGTAGTACCGACTTTGAACGAAGCCGATCGAATTTCGCCTTGTTTGGAAGGATTAAGCCGCCAAAGTTACGAACTCCGAGAAGCGATCGTGGTTGACAGCTATTCGGTAGACGGAACCGGAGATTTAGTCAAAGCAGCAGCACAAAAAGACCCCCGGTTTCGCTTGATTAACGACGATCCTCTGCCGGCGGGTTGGGTAGGGCGTCCGTGGGCGCTGAATGCGGGTTTTTTGGCAAGTTCCGAGAAGTGCGAGTGGATTTTGGGGATAGATGCGGATACTGTGCCGCATCCGGGTTTGATTGCGAGTTTGCTGAAGACGGCGGCGGCTGGAAATTACGATTTGATTTCGCTGTCGCCGCAGTTTATCCTCAAGTATCCGGGGGAGTTGTGGCTGCAACCTGCTTTGTTAATGACTTTGGTTTATCGGTTCGGGCCGACGGGCACTGGCGGGGATGTGCCGGAACGGGTGATGGCGAACGGTCAGTGTTTCTTGTGTAAGCGCGAGGTTTTGGTGGCATTAGGGGGCTATGAGGTCGCGAGGGGTTCGTTTTGCGATGATGTGACTCTGGCTCGCTATGCGGCTGCTAAGGGCTTTAAGGTGGGCTTTTTGGATGGGGCTAAGGTGTTGAAGGTGCGGATGTATGAAGGGGCGATCGAGACTTGGAATGAATGGGGTCGATCGCTCGATTTGAAAGATGCTGCTTCTGGCGGTCAAATTTGGGGCGATTTGTGGCTTTTGCTGGCGGTTCAAGGTTTGCCGGTGCCGATTGTGTTGTGCTATTTGCTGTTTGGTTCGCTGCCGCCGGTTGGTGTATTTCCGCACTTTTGGCTGTTGGGATTGAATGTATTTTTGGTTGCAGTGCGATCGGCTTTGTGTTTCGCGATCGCTCCTTCTTACGATACAACTCAGGCATCGGGTAAATGGCTGTTTTGGCTGTCACCTTTGGCCGATCCGTTGGCGTTTTTGCGTATTCTAATTTCTGCTTTAAATCAGCCTACTCAGTGGCGCGGCCGAAAGTATAGTTAGGCTGGAGCAACCGGACATAATATAAGAACACAACAATGTTGTGTCCCTACAAAATTTTGACAAATATAGCGGTTCTCAGTTTTTATCCTTCGATACGCTAAGGGCCTTTTCTTACCAGCGAATCATTGAACATTAAGGAATCTGATTGATTCAGCTTCACTTTTTCAGCAGGGAGTATGTCACTTTTGTAGTGAGTAATTATACTCATGCAGCTTGTCTCTGATTTCCAATTAAGCCATTCAAGTAA
>NZ_JAUBVF010000038.1:11701-57663 GCF_036705685.1 Microcoleus sp. AT3-A2 | reverse complement strand
CCTTATTCTCTCCCAGCGCGGTGGCTCTAGTTCTTCTGAAGCCACCTTTCTCATCTTTATTTAGTCTAAACTACAGTAATACTGGAACTTTGATGCTGGGAACGGTGGGAGGACAAAATCGTATGGAGGGTACAGTAATTTCCGATGCGGTGAATTTAGCTTCTCGCGTGGAAAGTTTGACGAAAAATTATGGGGTGTCGCTGTTAATCACCCAGGAAACTTACTCGCGCTTAGAAAATCCATCTCAGTACGCAATCCGCACCCTCGATACGGTAAAAGTTAAGGGAAAATCTGAATTAGTAACAGTTTATGAGGTCTTTGATGCTGATCCGCCAGAAATTAAAGAGGGCAAGTTAGCTACGCTGCAATTGTTTGCCGAAGCTTTGGAAATTTACTCGGAAGGGAAGTTAGCTAAAGCGGGGCGGCTGTTTGCCGAGTGTTCGCGTCAGAATCAGGGCGATGCCGTCGCTAAAATTTACTGGCAACGCTGTCAGTCTACTTTAAGAAATCGCACAAAAATCAAAGACAGGCCACACAATTTAGATTAATCATAAAAGTCCAAAGCTCGATCGCTACATTGTTCGAGGGGGAGATCATTTTCATTTGACGGGGTGACAACCCCATCAACCTCGGAGCGCTATAATCTATGTTACATTCCTGTGATAGGTGAGAATATTCTCTTCGCAGGTCTTCTAGTGCGGCATTAATTACCTTATCCTTTTCAGCTTCATCTCCTGGAATTAGGACATAAGCTTCATCAAGAACAGATTTAATTATTTGAAAGCAATTCATAGTACATAGCTAATTGACACCAGTCACATCTTAAATCACGATTCATGATTTGGTTGGTGAACACATAAAAATTTATGTGTGTTACAAAAAGTAATTGTATTAGTCTTGTTAAAATGCTAAAATTAGCTTTACATGATTAATGGTAAAGCTGGGCAGTGATTGTGTCAACAACTGTATATTTATAAATTTCAGTAAAACGTAATTAGCGAGCAGATTTATGTATACTCAACTTTCATTGTGGGAAGAGCCAAAAGCAGAGAGCCCGAAGCATGGTCAGCAATTATCTCTGCCTGATGCCGAAGTAATCATGTACCGCGACTTCTTCAATAACAATGAGAGCAACCAGATATTTGCGGAATTGTACGGCACTATTAATTGGAAGCAAGAGGTGGCTCTGCTTTTTGGCAAGCAAGTCGCTATACCGCGACTTAGCGCATGGTACGGAGATGCAGGTAAATCTTACACTTACTCCAAAATAAAAATGGATCCTAATCTATGGACGCCTACACTCATAACAATCAAATCTAAAATAGAAGCAATAGCAGGTACAGTGTTTAACAGCGTGTTGCTTAATTTATATCGCGACGGCAAAGATAGTGTAGCTTGGCACAGTGATGATGAATCAGAACTTGGTGAAAACCCAGCGATCGGTTCTGTAAGTTTTGGGGCTACTCGTCGTTTTATGCTCAGGCACAAATACCAAAAAGAAATGAAATTAGAAATTCAATTAACTCCTGGAAGCTTCCTGCTGATGAAAGGAGTAACCCAGCATTTTTGGCAACACCAAATCTCAAAAGCAGCCAAAGTTACTGAACCAAGAATCAACCTTACTTTCCGGAAAGTAAGCTAACTGAATTAATGGTAATTTGCCTAGCGTTGCTCGGCTTTTACTTGCGGTTTCAAAAAAAAAATTGCAACTTTTGTTGACAGTAAAAGTAGCGATTTTTGCCCAGCAATAACAGTACCGCCGAATTAGCGATCGCACGGGAGTACCGCTGCTACGGCTGAATTTGGGTCAAACGGCTAGTTTGTTGTCGCTGCGAGGGTTTTTGGCGGGTAAGCAGGCTCAGACTGATGTGAAGCCCGATCGCACTTATTTTCTCTCAAAGTCTCATTCTTCACGTTTACCGATTTTGCCTGTTAATGTGTAGTGCATCGCCTTAAATTTTACCCCTTCTTTACTCCCTACATCTTTCAATTTCCCTAACTAACTCGATGCCAAATTACCTCACACTATTGACATAACTTTGGTCACATCTCTATTAATAATTCGTAAATAGCTAGGTCTTAAGGAACACAAAGCTCGACAAAAATAATTATCTCTGAAGATAGAACAACCCAAAATTAAACACTGCTAATCTATAAAACTATGAGGGATAAAAAACTACTTAAAAATTGATTAATATAAGGAATTTTTAAGTAGAGCTTAAGATAAAAAAAAGGAAATTTATGGTAATGAGTATTATTGTTCATGGTGGAGCAAAAACCATCACAGAAGACAAGGTTGCAGCCAACAATGCAGGCTGTACCGCAGCAGCAGAAGCGGGTTGGGCAGTGCTCGCAAGCGGGGGTTCCGCAGCAGAAGCAGTTGAGGCAGCTATCCGGGTTCTCGAAGCTGACCAGACATTTAACGCAGGCTTTGGATCGGTTCTCAACAACCAGGGAGAGGTAGAGCTAGACGCAGCGATGATGGAAGGCAGTTCCTTAGCTTGGGGAGCGATCGCCAATGTTCAAGGCGTGTGCCATCCCATCTCCGTGGCGCGAAAGATTATGGATAAAAAACCCATGTTCTTAGTAGCGGATCATGCAGAACATTTTGCTGCAGAAAGTGGAGCCGAGATGTGTACAAAAGAAGACTTAATCGCAGATGAGCAACAGGAAGAGTGGGAGGAGGAAAAAGAAGTTATTGACCGCCCCAATACCGTTGGTTGTGTAGCTTTAGATAGTAGTGGCACTTTAGTTGCCGGTACCTCAACAGGTGGCACTATGAATAAGCCCGCCGGTCGCGTCGGCGACAGCGCGATTATTGGCTCAGGCTTGTTTGCTGAAAATGAACAGGGCGCTTGCTCGACAACAGGCGATGGCGAGTCCATTATGCCAGTAGTTCTAGCTAAGAGGGCGATCGACATTCTAGCGTCCGGCAAGCACCCAGATGAAGCAGCGAAGATGGCAATTGAGACTCTGGCATCTAAGGTGGCAGGAGAAGCTGGGTGCGTCATCATAGACCCTCAAGGGCGGGTTGGCTGGGCGCATAATTCAACCGACATGGCTTGTGCTTATAGAACCTCAGAAATGGACAAGGTGGCTGTGTTCACTAAGAAAAAACAACTCGTCCATCATTGAAATTATTGAGGTTGCATTCTCTCTAGTTGCAGAGAGTTAAAATTCCGCAACTAATATCTTATTTTCTAGGTATTAAGTAGCTTGACATCAATACAATAGTCCGGACAGTTTTCAATCACTAACGGCAGAATGCGGGTTTCAGCCTTCTCAGTGAGGTCAAATGCTAACGGTAGAATGAGGGTTTCAGCCTCGGTCTCAAAAACTGTCCGGAGTATTGTCAATAAACACTTTTTCAATTTGTAGGGCGGGCAATGCCCACCCTACGTTTAATTATGTCGAGCTACTTAGTTGCCGGGAAAACAGTTGAATTCAAACTCGACTTGGATGTTTCTATGAACTCAACCTACGACTTTCCTTACTTTCAAGGCAATTCTCTTTCCGATTTGTTTGCTCCCGATATCACAGATGCACGTTATGCGTTAATTTTAAATTACCCTGCAACTGCCAGTTGGGCTGCTTATCCCAACAGGGAAAAATACTTTATTCAAGACGGCAGCAGTGAAGCCACCAAAACTTCTTTCGACAAGATTGGCCAGAAGGAACCTTGGAAAAATCTGGCTGTGTTAGGCGATGCCATCCCAGGCATTGTGATTAATCAGCCACCGAACTCGCTGATTGACTATTGGCGGGAGCATTTGGGCTTCAGCAACAGCAGTATGGAGATGATAGACTGCTCAACTTATCTCGAAGATCTCAGCGTAAGCGATCGCTTTGACAAACTCCTCACTCTATTTCCCTTCGACAATCTCAAACCCGAAAAACACGCCGTCCATCCCGACATCCACTACCACTTACTCAGCAAAGCAACCCTAGCAGAATTAGGCGTGCAATGTCCGAAATACCAAACCTACAATCTGCACGAAGTCAATCTCCAAAGCATTCAGTTGCCAGAGCAATTCCCCTACTTAATTAAAACATCCCACGGACTTTCTGGAGAAGGCACTTATATTATCAAAAGCGCCAGCGATCTGAACTACTGCTTGCAGGAAGTGAGGAAATATCTCGATATTAAGTTGCTGAATACGATTATTGTTTCGGAATTCGTCAACAATGAAGTGCAAAACTATTGCGTGCAATTCTATGTAAGCAAAACGGGAAATATCACGCTTATCGGCACTACTAGCCAACTTGTCACCCCAGAGGGCAGTTATTTAGGCGGACTAATTCACTACCGCGAAACCGACATGAGTAGGTTTTTTGAGATGATTGCCGCTATTGGTAAATATGCTCACCAACAGGGTTATTTCGGCGTTATTGGCTTCGACGTGCTGGAAGACTCAGAGGGACAGTTGTATGCCATTGATGCCAATTTCCGAGTTAATGGCTCCACTCCGCTTTGCTTACAGCGCCATACCTTACTGGGGCGGGGAAAGGAGGTGGCTCAATATTCCAGTAACTGGCGAATGGATGGGACTTTGGAATCGATTCTTGTCACGCTCAAACCAGAACTCGATCGCAAGGACTTGATAATCCTGTCGGCTTTAGAGAAGGTTAAATACGGGAAAATCTACACGGAAATTTACGGGATAGTTGCGGGTGAGGATATGAAGGAAATGCAGCATATCGAGCAGGATTTGCACAGTAAGGGATTGCAGCAATAGGGTTAATACCTACTCTACCGATTGCAGCGGTTGTGCGGTTTCCCCCCTCATCTCGCGCGGTTCGGTGATATCGGGAAACGGGCCCTCAAAAATCCACATTGAAGGTTCCACACCTTTGAAGTGACCCGATTCATGAGGTTCGGCAAGATAATGCCACAGTTCGCGAATATCCTCAACTAAATAACACTTTGAGTTAGGGGAATTTCGATCCAAAACTCTGTTCCTTCTCCGGGTTCTGATGTACACCACAGTTTCCCTTTATGCTTTTTGATCACAATTTGATAACTAATAGACATCCCCATTCCCGTACCTTTTCCTATGGGTTTGGTTGTAAAAAATGGGTCAAATAGCCTTTTTTTGACTTCCTCTGTGATGCCACACCCATTATCAGCAATACAAATTCTGACCAATTCTGAGTTATACAGACTCGTACTAATCCGAATTATCTTTTTCTCCACCCGATCTCGCTCATCTAAAGCATCCAGAGCATTTGTCAGAATATTCATAAATACCTGGTTAAGTTGTCCTGCATAACATTCGATCGGCGGCAGATTACCGTACTCTTTGATCACTTCAATCTCTGGATGTGTGTGTCTGGGCTTGAGACGATTTTGCAGAATCATCAGGGTGCTTTCAATGCCTTCATGGATATCGACAGCTTTGAACTCTGCTTCGTCCAATCGAGAAAAATTCCGTAGAGATTTAACAATATCGCGGATACGTTCAGAACCTACTTTCATAGACTTGAGCAGTTTTGATAAGTCTTCGCTCAAAAATTCGATCTCAATATCTTCCGACTTGGCTTGAATCTCCGATACCGGCTGGGGATAATACTTTTGATAAAGCTGTACTAGCTCTAGTAAATCTTGGGTATATTGGCTAAGATAAGATAAATTACCGTGAATAAAATTCGCGGGATTATTCACTTCATGGGCAATCCCGGCTACCAGTTGCCCCAGAGATGACATTTTCTCACTTTGGATGAGTTGGGCTTGAGTCTCCCGTAGTTCTTGAGTGCGTTCTTCTACTTTTTGTTCAAGGGTTTGGTAAGAGTTCTTTAATTCGTGACTCATTTGATTAAAAGATACTGATAAACTTACCAATTCCTCTACGAGAGTGTCGGGAACATTTTGCTCGAAATTTCCACTGGCGATCGCCTGACTGGCTTGACTCAATCGCCGAATAGGTTTAGCTATCCATTGTGAAGTGATAATTGCTAATCCTGTTGCGATTACCAGTGATAACATACAGAGGATAATCGTCGTATTTCTATTATAATTTATTTGCTCCATAAAATCCGATTCAGGCACGACGACTACAATTAGCCAATCGATTCCTCTACCATCATTCAGCGGTAGCAACTGAACAAACTGCCGTTCACTGTTGAGGGTAAATTCTAACTGTTCTGATTTATGAATTTGGTCAAAGTTACCAAAATATTTTTGCAAATATTTAGCTGTCTCCCGCACAAATGGTTCGCTACTTTCCACGGCGTCAATCATCTTCTGAGCTTTACCTTGTCCTTTGATTAGTGGCTCTTTTGTTGAACTAGAAATCATTGAACCCGATCGCTCCATCACAAAAGCCTTACCTGTTTTACCAATAGACAAACTTCCCAGAAATTCTCTTAAATTTTCTGAGAGGACAACAAGAGTGGCACAGACACCCACAAGTTTACCTTCTGAGTCATAGACAGGTTCGCTGGCAGTAATTGCAGGCTTACCATTGTTGACAATATTCACAAAAATATTGCTCCAAGTAGGCTTCCCTGCTTTCACAGCAGAAAGATACCAGGGGCGTTGGCGAGGATCGTAAGAAGAGTTTACCTGTTCTAGGAATTTTTGCCGATCGCCCCAATTATCCATTTCATAAGAAGTAAAATGATAGTTTGTTTCTTGATTACTCGCAGTCATCGCAATTGTTGACTCTCGACGAGCGGCCCCTAGATAATGTCCTTGGGCATCGCCACAATAGGAGCCAAACACAAAAGGAGAAATTTGTAATTGGGTCAACAATTGCTTAGCGTTGCGGCCCTTCACCATGTCCATGTGGCCCTGTGCAAAAGCGACTGAATTCACACGATTGATATCATGAGGTTTGTTGATATATTGCTTGAGTTCTCCTTCAATGCGTGCTATTAGTTCCTGACGAAGTTGAGTCGCCACATCGTTAACCGCTTTTTGTCCATTGCGTAAGGAAAGCCAACCTGTTAAGCTCACTGCTGTAAAGATTTGTAGAACAAATGGAACAACAAGAACACCGCGCAGAGGAATTTTTAGATACTTCGCAGTTGGAGGCATAGATGATAATGCTTAGCCATTGGTTCGAGTCTATCATAATATCAATTCATCAAATGAGCCTGAAGCGGAGCTACCCAGATCGTGAATCGCCCTTTTTGTAGCCCCGTTAATCTACGGTTAAAAGTGATCGCTTACTGGAAGTTTTTTATTTGTTCGTTGGTCGGTTAATTGACAAAAAGCATATATTTGATACGTCGTTAATTTTTACATTCAACTAACAAATGATATTAATAGCTATCTTGGTTTATGTAAATGCAATAGTCGATCGCATTTACCAGCCTACTTACTTCGCCCGCACCACCAACACCGAACAAGGAGCCTCAGCCACAACCTCAGCACTCACCGATCCCTCCAAAATCCGCTTTAAACCAGTCAAACCCCGACAGCCGATCGCAATTAAATCCGCCTTATAAATATTAGCCAAGCGGACAATTTCTTCTGCCGGTTGTCCCGAAACAATCTCCAATTCGCTCTCGCAAGACAACTTTTCCTGATAAGATTGCAGCAACTTCTCCACCTCTCGGTAAGCAATCTCATTTCCTTGAGCGTGAGGTCGATCGACAACCGCGTCAAAATCCGACGTACCAGAACTCACAACATGAACTAAAATCACCTTTGCCGTCGGTTCTAGCTGAAATTGTCCTACAACTTGCAATACCTGAGTTGCTAACTCTGAATTGTCGATCGCTACCAAAACAGTATTCAATACCATGCACCTTTAAATTTCAGATATTTAGACTTTAAATTTTTCGTTGATTGTCGCCTACTTTCCACAATTTCGCACTCCCCACCAACATCATTATTACCTACCCAGAAACCCGGTTTCTAAACCCAATTGCGTCATTTCAGCAAGATACTTGAAGAAACCCGGTTTCTTAACCCCAGAGTGCGTCAGTAGATAGGTGGAAATAAACTTTGCCGCTTGTCACAGAAAGTAAAGCTAGGAATAATCGCCAGCGAATTGCTTCGTTTCACTGGCTTTTGACTAATTATGTATTTGGCCGCTCATCTACTTAAATCTCGATCGCCCATCTCACATCGACCATCTAAAATTTATCCTTTCCCTCATTTTCAGTCCGCAGCCGCACCGAATCAGCGTGAGAAGGAAGCCCCTCTGCTTCCGCCAAAACATTAATAGCCCTACTCACCTTCTTAAGTGCAGCCGGCGAATATTGAATCAAACTCGAATGTTTCATAAAAGTTTCGACACCCAGCGGCGACGCATAGCGCGGAGCCCCAGAAGTCGGCAAAGTGTGATTCGGGCCAGCCAAATAATCACCTACAGCTTCCGGCGTCGAGCAGCCCAAGAAAATCGCCCCAGCGTGGCGAATTTGATCGAGCAAAGCCCAAGGATCTGCAACTTGCAATTCCAAGTGTTCCGGGGCAAACTCGTTAGAGAGTTCCGCCGCCGCTTTAAGCGAGTCAACTACTACGACTAAACCATAGTTGGCGATCGCCTTTTCTGTTAAAGTTCGGCGCGGGTGATTTGCCAACTGTCTGTCTACCTCAGCTACCACCTTCCTCGCCAGCACCGAATCCGCAGTCAGCAAAATTGCCGACGCCATCGAATCATGCTCAGCTTGAGCCAACATATCCGCAGCTACATGAACAGCATTCGCCGAACCATCCGCAATAATCAACACTTCCGACGGGCCAGCTAGAGAATCGATCCCCACAGTCCCGTAAACCAGTTTTTTAGCCAGGGTGACGTAAATATTCCCCGGCCCAGTAATTAAATCCACCTTCGGAATAGTTTCCGTACCGTAGGCCAAAGCCGCGATCGCCTGCGCCCCGCCTACCCGATAAATCTCATCAACTCCCGCTTCCTGAGCCGCTACCAGCACCGCAGGATTCATTTTCTTCTCTTGTCCGGGGGGAGTACACATCACCAGTCTCGGCACCTTGGCGACCTTCGCAGGAACCGCATTCATGATCACCGAGCTTGGATAGGACGCCTGACCGCCAGGAATGTAGATTCCCGCTCGATCGACCGGCGTGTAGCGTTTGCCCAAAACAATCTCGTCATCACCAAACTGCACCCAAGACTTGGGTACGCGCTGTCGGTGAAACGCCTCTACCTGTTTGCAAGCCAGCCGGATTGCATTTAATAATTCTTTCGACACCTGCTGATAAGCAGCATCCAATTCGGCGCCGCTTACCCGTAAATCTTCCACATTTAGGGTCATGCGGTCAAATTCAGCAGTGTAGTGCAGCACAGCCTGATCGCCTCTGCGCCTTACAGCTTGCAGCACCTCGCGCACGGTGGCTTCTTTGTGAACAACAAGTTCGTCATGGGTGCGATCGCAGATCCGTCGCAGTTCAGCTTGTGCCTCAACCCACTGAGTAATGATTCGCAGCATGGAGATTAGGAATGCCGTCTATAACTTCACTAACATTTGCTTGACAATTGGGGATTTTTGTGGGGATCTCCTAGAAAAGTAGGCCACCACCAGTCCACAAGCTTAAACCGCGATAGTCGCGGCATTTTCAAAGGCTTCAGTGCAGCGTTTAAATCTCTGTCGAGGATTTTGCAACACTGAGGACAAGTCACAACCTTTCTGAGGAATTGCGCGCCAGAGAACCGGGTGCGGAGGGAGAGGGTTCGATCCCAGAGGGGGAGATTGTCCGAGCGGGAGTTTGTATGAGGGGGAGAGTGTGCAAGGGGGAGAATTTAGATTCTGCCTTCTACCTTCTACCTTCTACCTTCTGCTCCGGCTACCTTCTGCTCCGGCTACCTTCTGCCTTCTACCTTCGTTAAGTGCTTCTTGCCGAAGCTATAACAACCCGTACTCTTTGTTATAGCTTAACTTGGATTTTTCAGGGAATCACATTCTTTGCAGAATATATGCTATATTAGTTTTTCCAACACCTGATAATTTTTTTATAAAAAAACGCCAATTTATTGTATACTGGAAAGTTGGGCGCAAGAAACCGTGACTTTAACTGGTGACGGTGGAAACCACGCAACAGGCCTCCGTAACATCCGTGTCATACCTTTGGGTATCGTCAAGGGCAAAAAATGGGCGGTTAAATAAGTCAATAAAAAATTATTGCGCGGGCGTCGCCAAAAAGTAGCCACAGACTCAGCTCAATCTGAGCGAAGGGAGAGTGGCTGTCTCACTCCGCCATTAAAAATCAAGCTTTTTGTGGATCGATCCCGAAAAGGTTGTCCTTCAAAATCCCCGTGTCTTGGGACTGTCTTGAGACTAGGGTGTATCAATGAATACCTACTTCCAGCAACAGAACTATGGCAAATATTAAGTCCGCCGTCAAACGAGTCAAAATCGCCGAACGTAACCGCTTGTACAACAAATCTTACAAGTCAGCGGTCAAAACTTTGATGAAGAAGTATTTCGCTGCCGTAGACAAGTACGCCGCAGCTCCGAGCCCGGAATTAATGCAAGAAGTCCAGCAGCGAATGTCTGAGGCATACAGCAAAATTGACAAAGCTGTCAAAAAAGGTGTACTCCACCGCAACAACGGCGCTCGCAAAAAGTCCCGCTTGGCAAGAACCCTCAAGCCGCACGAAGTATCGGTAGCATCTTAAGGAAGCAGAAAGTTCGGCAACGAAGCAGTGTACAAGATTGAAGGGATGGATGTTGAGGGAAGAAGTCAAGGGTGAAAAAGTCGAGGGTGAAGAAGGAAGAAGGAAGAAAGAAGACGGAAGATTTTTCCCACGCACTCTCTGCCACTCCCACTCCCAGACTCTCTCACTCGCCCTCGCCCTATCCCACCAGGACTCTCCCGTATCACCTCTAATCTGCTTCCCCCATGCAGCTCATCGACACTCACGTTCATATCAACTTTGAGACCTACAAATCTGAGTTAGAAGCCATTCGAGAACGCTGGCGCGAAGCTGGTGTAGTTCGGCTGGTTCATTCTTGTGTAGAGCCAGAAGAGTTTGCCGGCATTCAAGCAATCGCCAATCAGTTTGCCGAAGTCTCGTTTGCGGTTGGACTCCACCCCCTAGATGCCGAGAAGTGGACAGACGAGACGGCGAGCCAGATTAGGGAATTAGCAAATTCGGACTCTAGGGTAGTGGCGATCGGCGAAACCGGACTGGACTTTTATAAAGCTGACGATCGAGAACACCAGTTTAAAGTGTTTGAGGCACAGCTTGAAATCGCCCAGGAACTTGACAAACCAGTCATTATCCACTGTCGCGACGCCGCCGCCCCAATGGCCGAAATGCTGAGGAACTTTTGGCAAACACGCGGGCCAGTGCGCGGCGTCATGCACTGCTGGGGAGGCACGCCCGAAGAAACCCAGTGGTTTTTAGACCTAGGTTTCTACATCAGTTTTAGCGGAACAGTAACCTTTAAAAAAGCCTTGCAAATACAAGAATCAGCTTGTATGGTAAATAGCGATCGCATCCTAGTCGAGACAGATTGCCCTTTTCTCGCCCCCGTACCCCAGCGGGGAAAACGCAACGAACCAGCCTACGTCTACTACGTAGCCGAGCAAGTTGCTAAATTGAGAGGAGTTTCTCTCTTAACTTTGTCCCAGCAGACAACCGAAAATGCCTGTCAGCTATTCGGCTTTTCAGTTTAGTTATAGCAGAACAGAGAAACGAGGAAAACAGGTTGATTTAGGAGCCAGCGATCAGGACAATCCCATTTCTATCCTGCCCGAAAAACCGGATTCATCCTTTATTGGAGATTCTTTTGGCGTTGCCTGTTGCGATCGGATTTGCGTCCTATAATAAAAAGAACCGACCGATCGGGCGTTGGCTTAGTATCCGCGACTGCGATGTCGCCCAGGAACTACCAACACAACGCGAGTACGCTAACCTTCGGGATCGGTCAAAACTTCACGCAATACCTCAAACTTACACACTCAAACTTACACATCAGAAGAAACTTGGAACCTCAGCAATTTGGCAATAGCTGTCAAGTCAATTTTAGGAGTCAAAAGTGTAGGGAATTAACCCCGCAATACCACGAGATCAGAGCTAAAAGCATCTCGATCGAAACAAAAATCCGCACAAAAATACTGCGAGCCACCAGCAATAATAACCGTTGCAGCAGTTGGCAGGCGATCGAAAACATCATATAAATTCTCTCACACAATCAATCAAAAAAACGCAACAAGGTAAAAAAGCCCAGCCTTGGCGCCATGTAAAAAGCTAGAGCCACTGCGGAAAAAGGACCCCCATGACCACTAAAGATTACACAGAATTCGCCTTCACCTTGCCCGATTTGATCGAAATCCAGCGGGCAAGTTTTCGCTGGTTTCTAGAAGCCGGGCTGATCGAAGAACTCGACAGCTTCTCCCCGATTACAGACTACACGGGTAAGCTGGAACTCCACTTCATGGGCAAAGACTTCAAACTCAAGCGCCCGAAATACGACGTGGACGAAGCCAAGCGCAGGGACAGCACTTACTCGGTGCAAATGTACGTCCCCACCCGCCTGATTAACAAAGAAACAGGGGAAATCAAAGAACAAGAAGTCTTCATCGGCGACTTACCCTTGATGACCGAGCGCGGCACATTCATCATCAACGGCGCGGAACGGGTCATCGTCAACCAAATCGTGCGTTCCCCAGGCGTCTACTACAAATCCGAAACCGACAAAAACGGTCGCCGTTCCTATAACGCCTCGCTCATCCCCAACCGTGGCGCGTGGCTCAAGTTCGAGACAGACAAAAACGATTTAGTCTGGGTCAGAATCGACAAAACCCGCAAACTATCGGCTCAGGTTCTGCTCAAAGCCCTCGGACTCACAGACGGTGAAATCTACGACTCCCTGCGGCACCCGGAATACTTCCAAAAGACGATCGAGAAAGAAGGACAATTCGGCGAAGAAGAAGCTTTGATGGAGCTATACCGCAAACTTCGTCCCGGTGAACCCCCCACCGTGGCGGGCGGCGAACAGCTCCTCAACTCGCGCTTTTTCGACCCCAAACGCTACGATTTGGGCAGAGTCGGCCGCTACAAACTCAACAAAAAATTGCGCTTGACAGTCCCCGATACGATGCGGGTACTGACATCCCAAGATATCTTGACGGCGATCGACTATTTAATTAACCTCGAATTCGACATCGGCTCCACCGACGACATCGACCACTTAGGCAACCGTCGCGTCCGCAGTGTCGGAGAACTGCTGCAAAACCAAGTGCGCGTCGGACTTAACCGCTTAGAACGGATCATCCGCGAAAGAATGACCGTCTCGGATGCCGACTCCCTCAGCCCCGCTTCTCTGGTCAACCCCAAACCGCTGGTAGCAGCAATCAAGGAATTCTTCGGTTCCTCCCAGCTATCGCAGTTCATGGATCAAACCAACCCCCTAGCAGAACTGACGCACAAACGTCGGCTTTCCGCCTTGGGCCCTGGAGGTCTGACTCGCGAACGCGCCGGGTTTGCAGTACGGGACATTCACCCGTCCCACTACGGCCGGATTTGCCCGATCGAAACACCAGAAGGCCCCAACGCCGGTCTGATCGGTTCCTTGGCAACTCACGCCCGCGTCAACCCCTACGGCTTCATCGAAACTCCTTTTTATCCAGTAGAAAAAGGACGGGTGCTGCGCGACAAAGCCCCTGTTTACATGACAGCCGACGAAGAAGACGATTTGCGCGTGGCCCCTGGAGACATCAGCCTCGACGAAGACAACAACCTCTTGGGCGAAACCGTAGCCGTCCGCTACCGCCAAGAATTTACTACCACCACGCCGATGCAGGTGGACTACATGGCGATTTCGCCCGTGCAAATCGTCTCCGTAGCGACATCGCTGATTCCGTTCTTGGAACACGACGACGCCAACCGAGCTCTGATGGGATCGAATATGCAGCGGCAAGCTGTGCCGCTACTGAAACCAGAACGGCCCCTCGTCGGTACGGGCTTGGAAGCTCAAGCCGCCCGAGATTCCGGGATGGTTGTGGTTTCCCGGATCGACGGCGAGGTGATTTACATCGATGCTACCCGGATTATTGTCAAACCCCTGGCTGTAGATGCCGAATCGAATTCCAGCGAAGAACATTTCCTGATTAAGGAATACGACGATCTCAAAGTCAAACAGCCGTCGGTTTGGAAGCAAAAATATGCTGGCTGCATCGAACACGAACTGCAAAAATATCAGCGCTCTAACCAGGATACTTGCTTAAATCAGCGTCCTTTGATTTATGAGGGCGATCGAGTCGTAGCAGGTCAAGTGCTCGCCGACGGTTCCTCCACCGAAGGGGCAGAACTCGCTCTGGGTCACAATATCCTCGTAGCTTATATGCCCTGGGAAGGCTACAACTACGAAGACGCCATGCTAATTAGCGAGCGCTTGGTGTACGAAGATGTCTACACTTCGATCCACATTGAAAAATACGAAATCGAAGCCCGCCAAACCAAACTCGGCCCCGAAGAAATCACCCGCGAAATACCTAACGTCGGCGAAGACGCGCTGCGCCAGCTAGACGAACAGGGCATTATCCGCAAAGGTGCCTGGGTAGAAGCCAGCGACATCCTAGTTGGCAAAGTCACCCCCAAAGGCGAATCCGACCAACCGCCGGAAGAAAAACTGCTGAGGGCAATCTTCGGTGAAAAAGCCCGCGACGTGCGCGACAATTCCCTCCGCGTCCCTAACGGCGAAAAAGGCCGTGTGGTGGACGTGCGGGTGTTTACCCGCGAACAGGGCGACGAACTGCCCCCCGGCGCCAACATGGTCGTCCGCGTCTACGTAGCTCAAAAACGCAAGATTCAAGTCGGCGATAAAATGGCCGGCCGGCACGGAAATAAGGGTATTGTGTCCCGGATTCTGCCGATGGAGGATATGCCTTATTTGCCCGACGGGACTCCGGTTGACATAGTGCTCAATCCCTTGGGCGTACCGTCGCGGATGAACGTGGGTCAGATTTTTGAATGCTTGCTGGGATGGGCGGGCGAAAATCTGTCGATGCGGTTTAAAATGGTGCCTTTTGATGAAATGCACGGCGCTGAAAAGTCTCGCGAAACCGTACACGGCAAGCTACAGGAGGCACGCGAAAAAACCGGCAAGCCTTGGGTGTTTAATGAAAAGCACCCCGGCAAGACTATTGTCTACGATGGCCGAACTGGGGAACCGTTCGATCGCCCGATCACAGTCGGCATCGCCTATATGCTGAAGCTGGTTCACTTGGTAGACGACAAGATCCACGCCCGTAGCACAGGCCCTTACTCGCTGGTAACGCAGCAGCCTTTGGGTGGCAAAGCGCAGCAGGGGGGTCAGCGGTTCGGAGAAATGGAAGTCTGGGCTCTGGAAGCGTTCGGCGCAGCTTATACTTTGCAAGAGTTGCTGACTGTGAAGTCGGACGATATGCAGGGGCGGAATGAAGCGCTGAATGCGATCGTTAAAGGCAAAGCTATTCCGCGCCCCGGTACGCCGGAATCTTTCAAGGTGCTGATGCGGGAGTTGCAGTCTTTGTGCTTGGATATTGCTGTGCACAAGGTGAATACGTCCGACGAGGGCAGCGAGCACGTTGAGGTGGATTTGATGGCAGATGCTGGGGGCAAGCGATCGCCCTCCCGGCCTACTTACGAATCCCTTTCTCGTGACGAACTGGACGAGGATTAGGCATTAAAGATTTTAGATTAAAGATTAAAGATTTTTTGACAGCATTCAATTCTTTAATCTTTAATCCGCAATCTCAAATTAAAATGCCTCAGCAGTGGTACGAACACTGCTGAGGCGAATCAACGCTCTTAAGAGGAGAGACGCTGACATGACTATTGTAACAGTTGGCCCGGGAATAGAAGGAGAATTTGACCTGAAGACTGGCTGTATTAATTGGCAAGGGAGTAAGCTCAAAAATGGTTACGGGCGCAAGTGGATCGAGGGCAAAACGGTATTAGTCCACCGATTAGTGCTCGAATCAAAGATACCAGGATTTCTAGATTCCGGTTATTTTGCTTGCCACACCTGCGACAATCCAAGCTGCATTAACCCAGCACATCTCGTACCTGGAACTGCGGCTGAGAATACAGCGCAAATGATGGGGCGCGTTCGCAAAACTCCCCGACGCAAAAGTATTCCCGGTATTGGTAAACTATCGATCGAACAACTGCGGGAAATTCAGCGTAAATATTTAGCTGGAACCATCAAAAGCCACCTAATAAAAGAGTATGGCGTACAGTATGACACTATTACTAAGATACTTCAGGCAAAAATCCCCCATAACTTCACTACAGTTCCCCCCGGTTTTGTAGGAGAAATTCAAGACAGCGGCTGCATAATTTTTCAAGGTGCAAAGGATGGTCAAGGTGGTTATGGCAGGTACTTTAAAAATGGGAAATCCCAATCAGTTACTCGTGCTGTTTTAGCAGAGAAATTAGGATGTGAAGTTCCCACTTCGATGGATGCTTGTCATACCTGCGATACTCCCAGTTGTATTAATCCAGAACACCTTTGGGGTGGAACGCGCACTCAAAATTTATTAGATGCTTCTAAGAAAGGACGCACTCAAGGCAAAAGTCATCCCCTTTCTAATGCCAAATTAGACTGGGAAAAGGTGCGAAAAATTAGGCAAAAACTAGCAGCAGGAGAGAGAGTGAAGGATGTAGCTCAAGAATACAGTGTTGGTCGCAAAACCATACACGATATTAAGTATCACGTCACTTGGAAGGAAGCAGGCGAAGAGGTTCCAGTTCCTCGCATGGGCGGATATCTTGATCGCAAATTGACTTTCGAGCAAGCTCTTGAGGTACGAAAAAGAATTAGAGGTAGAGAATCAATCTCTAAAATCGCTGATGACTTTGGAGTATCGTCAAGTGTCATTTCTGATATTAAAAACCACGTCACATATAGAGGAGTATAACATTGATTTAAGCAGTGAAACACGCAACCCAAAAAGATAAACAACAACAAATAATCGACTGTAAATTATTAATTGGAGTCAAGAATGGCTAAAATAGAACAACGCTTTGATTACGTCAAGATTGGGTTAGCTTCACCAGAAAGAATTAGACAGTGGGGAGAGAGAACTTTACCCAACGGTCAGATTACTGGAGAGGTGACAAAACCGGAAACCATAAATTATCGCACGTTAAAACCTGAAATGGATGGCTTGTTTTGCGAGCGCATTTTTGGGCCTGCAAAAGATTGGGAATGTCATTGTGGGAAGTACAAACGAGTTCGCCATAGAGGCATTGTTTGCGAAAGATGCGGTGTTGAAGTCACTGAATCTCGCGTCCGCCGTCACCGGATGGGCTTTATCAAATTAGCGGCTCCCGTAGCTCACGTTTGGTATCTCAAAGGCATCCCTAGTTACATGGCAATTCTGTTAGATATGCCGCTGCGAGATGTCGAACAAATCGTGTATTTTAATGCCTACGTTGTCCTCAATGCAGGTAATGCAGAAAAGCTGCAATACAAGCAATTGCTCACGGAAGATGCTTGGCTGGAAATAGAAGACGAACTTTACAGCGAAGATTCCACACTCACAGGTGTAGAAGTAGGCATAGGTGCTGAAGCTTTGCAAGTTCTGCTGCAAAATATTCCGCTAGAAAGTGAAGCGGAAAAGTTGCGGGAAGATATTGCTAATGCTAAAGGTCAAAAACGGGCGAAGTTAATTAAACGTTTGCGGGTAATTGACAACTTCATCGCTACGGGATCTCAACCCGATTGGATGGTGCTCAATGTGATTCCGGTGATTCCCCCCGACTTGCGGCCGATGGTACAGCTAGACGGCGGGCGTTTTGCAACGAGCGACCTCAACGATCTTTATCGGAGAGTCATCAACCGCAATAACCGCTTGGCGAGACTCCAAGAAATTCTGGCACCGGAGATTATCATCCGTAACGAAAAGCGGATGCTGCAAGAAGCTGTGGATGCGCTGATTGACAACGGTCGCCGGGGCCGGACAGTTGTGGGGGCAAACAACCGCCCGCTGAAGTCTCTGTCGGACATCATTGAAGGGAAACAAGGTCGCTTCCGGCAAAACTTGCTGGGGAAACGGGTTGACTACTCCGGGCGTTCGGTGATTGTGGTGGGGCCGAAACTGAAAATTCATCAGTGCGGTTTGCCGAGGGAAATGGCGATCGAACTTTTCCAGCCTTTCGTCATCCATCGCCTGATCCGCCAAGGATTGGTCAACAACATCAAAGCTGCCAAAAAACTGATCCAGCGCAACGATCCCAGCGTTTGGGACGTGCTTCAGGAGGTGATTGAAGGACACCCGGTAATGCTAAACCGCGCGCCGACCCTCCACCGTTTGGGGATTCAAGCCTTTGAGCCGATTTTGGTGGATGGCAGGGCAATTCAGCTTCACCCGCTAGTTTGTCCGGCTTTTAACGCTGACTTTGACGGCGACCAAATGGCCGTGCACGTGCCGTTGTCTCTGGAATCTCAGGCGGAAGCGCGCTTGCTGATGCTGGCTTCTAACAACATTATGTCGCCGGCAACCGGAAGACCGATCGTTACTCCTTCTCAAGATATGGTGCTCGGTTGCTATTACTTGACAGCCGAAAATCCTGACGCTCAAAAAGGAGCCGGTCACTATTTCTCCAACCTTACCGACGCGGTTGTAGCTTACGAACAAGGAGTCGTTGACTTGCACTCTTATGTGTGGGTGAGGTTTCAAGGCGCCATAGAAAACACAGAACCCGAAGGAGAACCGCTGAAAGTGGAACGCTCTACCGACGGTATAGTGACGAAAGAATACAAGTTCCGCCGGGTTCGGGAAGACGGAGAGGGCAAGGTTCTTAATCAGTTCATTCGCACTACCCCAGGTCGGATTATTTATCACCAAACCATCGAATCGGTAATTAACAATTAGAAATGGGTAAGGGGTAAGAGGTAATGGATAAGAGGTAATGGGTAAGAGGTAATGGGTAATAACTGATAAATGATCGCTAACAAATAATAGCGGTTAAAGAAGGAAAAATTACCCATTACTACTTACCAATACTTCGGCGACGCGGTTCCTAAGCAAAGTCTAAGGGCAGTAAAAGTTACCAATTACCAATTAAGTAGGTAGGTGCAAATAAACTTTATTATGGGAAGGGCAGGTGAGTGCATTCATCTCCTAGCTTAGCTCTCTTCCTTATACGCTAAACCAGCCCCTACAAAAGGCTCGTTGTTTTTTCCCGCCGCTGTACTTATCAATTACCAATTACCACTTACCAATTACCAATACTTCGGCTACGTTCTGAACCCTTGGGCTTCGCTCAGGAGAACCGAAGTCGAACGTCAGTAAAAGTTACCAATTACCAATTACCACTACTCAGAAAAATGACAGAAAATAAGGAAATTGTTTTTCGCAATCGAGTTGTTGACAAAGGTCAGCTCAAAAAATTAATCTCTTGGTCTTTCATGCACTACGGAACGGCCCGTACAGCGCAAATGGCCGATAAACTCAAAGACTTGGGTTTTCGCTTTGCGACACGAGCGGGAGTTTCGATTAGCGTAGACGATTTGCAAGTGCCCCCGTCGAAACGATCGCTCCTAGATGCAGCCGAAGAAGAAATCCGCATCACCGAACAAAAATACACCAGAGGCGAAATCACCGAAGTCGAACGCTTCCAAAAAGTAATCGATACCTGGAACAGCACATCAGAAGACCTCAAAGACGAAGTAGTCAAAAACTTCCGAGCCACAGACCCCCTAAACTCGGTCTACATGATGGCATTCTCCGGGGCGCGGGGAAACATTTCTCAAGTGCGACAGCTAGTCGGAATGCGCGGATTGATGGCTGACCCCCAAGGCGAAATCATCGACTTGCCAATTAAAACCAACTTCCGCGAAGGACTCACCGTCACCGAATACATCATCTCTTCCTACGGCGCGCGCAAAGGCTTGGTAGATACAGCGTTGCGGACGGCAGACTCTGGCTATTTGACTCGTCGTTTGGTGGATGTGTCCCAAGACGTAATTGTGCGGGAAGTGGACTGCGGCACTCAGCGGGGAATTCGAGTACGACCGATGACGGACGGAGCAACAGTGCTGATTCCCCTCAAGGACAGGCTGCTAGGGCGGGTGTTGGCGAGAGATGCGGTGCACCCCAAAACCGGGGAAATCGTGACCTACGGCGACGAAAAAGCCGTCCGAAATCAGCCAATTACCGATGAGTTGGCGACGGAAATTGGTAACGCTGGGGTGGCAGAGGTGTATTTACGATCGCCCCTGACTTGCGAATCTACGCGATCGGTTTGCCAGCACTGCTATGGCTGGAGTCTCGCCCACTTGAAAATGGTGGACATGGGAGAAGCGATCGGGATTATTGCAGCTCAGTCGATCGGGGAACCGGGAACCCAGCTCACCATGCGTACCTTCCACACAGGCGGCGTATTCACCGGAGAAGTCGCGAAACAAGAACGCGCCCCCTTCCCTGGCGTAGTGAAATTCAAGAACTTGCGTACTCGTTCCTTCCGCACCAGACACGGCGAAGAAGCACTGGTGGCAGAAAACAACGGCAAACTTGTATTTGAAGGCGACGGCTTTGAAGAAGGGAAATCAGGCGCCAAAAATCAAAAGCTGAAAATCGAATTGGCGATCGTCCAGGGTTCTACTCTGATGGTCAAAGACGGACAGCGCGCCATTCCCGGTCAAGTTTTGGCAGAAGTGCCGATCGTCGGTCGCGCCGCCCGCAAAACAACCGAAAAAGTGACTACAGACGTGGCTTCCGACTTAGCCGGAGAAGCCAAATTTGCGGATTTGGTGCCCGAAGAAAAAACCGACCGCCAAGGGAACACAACCCGCACCGCCAGCAAAGGCGGGCTGATTTGGATTCTCTCAGGAGAAGTCTACAACTTGCCCCCCGGCGCGGAACCAGCAGTGAAAAATGGCGATCGCATTCCGGCCGAAAGCGTGATTGCCGAAACTAAACTCGTCTCCGAACACGGTGGCGTAGTCCGCATCGCTGACCCCAGAGAAATCGAAATTATCACCGCCCAAGTCCTGCTCGACCAAGCAGTCGTGCGGGCCGAAAGCGCAGGCGGCCGCGACCACTACACGATCGAAACATCTTCTAAGCAGCGGTTTTCCCTGAAGACGGCTCCTGGGAGCAAAGTGATTAACGGGGAAGTCGTCGCCGAACTGCTCGACGACAGCTACCGCACAGCTACAGGGGGCATTGTCAAGTACGGCGGTGTGGAAGTCCACAAGCGCGGCAAAGCTAAACTTGGCTACGAAGTCGTTAAAGGTGGCACTCTGCTCTGGATAGCAGAAGAGTGCCACGAGGTGAATAAGGATATTTCTCTGCTGCTGGTGGAAGATGGTCAGTACGTAGAAGCCGGTACTGAGGTGGTTAAGGATATTTTCTGCCAAACCAGCGGGGCAGTGGAAATCACTCAGAAAAATGACATCCTGCGGGAAATTGTGATCAAACCGGGTACACTCCATGTAGTAGACCGCCCGCCGCTAACATTCGGGGAAGGTCAAATCGTCAACGCCGGTCAAGAAATTTTCCCAGGCTTGATTGCCGAAGAGTTGGGCTATGCCGAGTATATCGAAACTCCCGAAGGCCCGGCTTTGTTGCTGCGGCCTGTGGTGGAATTTCCAGTACCAGATAAGCCACCAGTGCCTTCTCAGACAGCGCTGAATGAGTCGATCTCTTTGAAAGCGGTGCAGCGACTCCCTTATAAGGATGGGGAGCGCGTCAAGTCTGTCGAGGGATTGGAACTGCTACGGACTCAGCTTATTTTGGAAATTGGTTCGGGAGCTCCGCAACTGGCGGCGGATATCGAGCTACTGCCGGATGAGGATGATGCTATGGCTTTTGGGGCGGACGGTTCGGGCCCGGCTTGGGGTTCGCCTGAAGACGTTAGTGCGTCGCAAGAGTTGGCGATGGCTGTGGCTGATGGGGGCGATCGAGCTTCCAAGACTTTCCGCTTGCAGTTAGTGATTTTGGAATCGCTGGTGATTCGACGGGATGTGTCTGCTGATCCGACTCAGGGCAGCACTCACACGCGGCTGTTGGTCGAAGATGGGCAGTCGATCGCGCCCGGAGCAGTAGTCGCTCGCACCGAGATTCTCTGTAAAGAAGCGGGTATCGTTCGAGGCATCCGTGAGGGGCATGGCGAACCAGTGCGCCGACTGTTGGTGATGCGAGATGCGGATTCTATTTCGATCTCTGTGGCGGGTACACCGGATGTGAGTCCGGGTCAACTACTGGTGGCTGGTACCGAAATAGCTCCGGGGGTTGTTCTCGAAGAATCCGGCCAAGTTGTGAAGGTTATACCTGCGTCGGAGACTGAACCGGCGAAACTCTTGCTCAGGGTGGCTCGTCCTTACCGGGTTTCGGCCGGTGCGGTGCTGCACGTAGACGACGGCGACTTGGTGCAGCGGGGTGACAATTTGGTGATTCTGGTGTTTGAGCGGGCAAAGACTGGGGATATTATTCAGGGTTTGCCACGGATTGAGGAACTTCTGGAAGGGCGGAAGCCGAAGGAAGCTTGTATTTTAGCCAAGCGGCCGGGGACGGCTCGTGTGGTTACGGATGACGATGTTGTGGAACTTGCGGTGATTGAGGATGATGGCCGGATTGAGGAGTATCCTTTGTTGCCTGGTCAAAACCCGATCGTTTCCGACGGACAGCGCGTAGGCGTCGCCGAAGCTTTGACCGACGGGCCTGCTAACCCTCACGAAATTCTGGAGGTGTTCTTCCACGTGCTTAAGGAGCGACAGTCTACTTTTGAGGCTGCCTTGGAGAGTTTCCAACAGGTGCAGACGTTTTTGGTGAATGAGGTGCAGTCGGTTTATCAGTCTCAGGGTGTGGATATTTCTGATAAGCACATCGAGGTGATTGTCCGCCAGATGACCAACAAAGTCAGGATGGAAGATGGCGGCGATACTACTATGCTCCCTGGCGAGTTGGTAGAATTGCGGCAGGTTGAGCAGGTGAATGAGGCGATGTCTATTACTGGTGGGGCGCCGGCGGATTATACTCCGGTGTTGCTGGGGATTACTAAGGCTTCGCTGAATACTGATAGCTTTATTTCGGCTGCTTCGTTCCAGGAGACTACGCGGGTGTTGACTGAGGCTGCGATCGAAGGTAAGTCTGACTGGCTGCGGGGACTGAAGGAAAATGTGATTATCGGCCGCCTGATTCCTGCGGGTACTGGGTTCAATGCCTATGAGGATGCTGGGGTTCAGGATGCGGGTTTTGATGGTGCTGTGTTTGATGACGACATCCACGATTTACAGGAGGATGTGGTACTTGATGACCGATCGGCGCGCCGTGCTTATACGATCGAGAGCGGTTATGAGATCGGGCGCCCGTCTGATCTTGAGCCTGATGAGGATTTTGAGGAAGTTGAGGTTGATGAGGACGAGTTTGTCGCTGAGACTGAGGATGATGCCTTGGGACCTGATGTTGACGATGATGATGATATCGGTTTTGACTTCGATGAGGACGAAGAGTAATCATAGTTTTGAGATTGCATGAATGAGTGAACAGCGTTGCGCTCGCTGAGGATAAGTTGGTTCCTCGCCGCAACGCACACTCCGATTTCACTCGTCATAAAAATCTCAAATTTTTCCTCACAAATTACAAGTCCGAACTCATAGCATTGTGTAATCGGGACATCGAAAGGAAGAAGGAAGAAGGAAGATTCAGAGTTTAAGCAAACTTTGTAATTCTAGAGTTTTAATTGTTTGTTGGTTCAAACAAACAATTCTTTCTTCCTGCTTCCTTTTTCCTTCTTCCTTCTTATTCCTTCTTCATGTATGGTTCACTCAATCAGGTAGCAAAGCCTTGATTTGATTAACAAACTCTTGATGGTCTACCACAGGTTTAGAGATATAACCGTCGGCACCGCTTTGATCCAGAAATGTTTCTTTATCACCAGCCATCGCGTGAGCAGTCACCAAAATAATCGGCAGCGATGCCGTTTGTGGGTCAGCTTTGAGCAGTTGAGTAATCTTAATGCCGTCAACAGATTTACCCTGGTACACGCTGCGCGAAAGAGACACATCCATTAAAATCAAATCAGCTTCGCCGTTGGCAGCAATCTGCATCACCTCTTCAACATTTTCCGTGTGCTTCACGGCTAAGCCCCCCCGCTTAGTCAGAATTTTGGAAAAAACCCGAGCATTAACCAAATCGTCCTCTACAATCAGAACGGTTTTCATAAATAAATATGGGAAGTATAGAAACTTTGTGACTTTAGTCCAAAGAGGAACACGACACGGGGACTACATTCCCCGTCAAAAATGCAGAGTTTTTAGCGCCATCAGCCGGGAACCCTGCAAAACCCGTATGTATATCCTTGAGCCACTAGCTGTGAGAGGGTTTACAGATGCCTAGAAGCATCCAGTACCATCATTTAGACTACTACACACAGACAGTTTAGTTGTTTTTTATAACTAGACCTGGCACTGGTGAGAGTCTCAAGATTCTCAGGTAGCAGGTTTCTCGTACAATCCAGGACGCATGGACGACGCCTCGAAACCTGGTTCTTGCTCGTTTCGGCGGGCTATAATGAACTATTGCTATGAAAATACCCGGTTTCTGACTACCCGTGCCTCCTGGACTTATAGTACCCTCTCTTTCGGTCAAGCCTCCAGCTTCTACCATTTTAGATTTTAGGTTTTAGATTTTAGAATTTAGATTTTAGATTTTAGAATTTAGGTTTTAGATTTTAGATTTTAGAATTTAGATTTTAGATTTTAGATGGGAACTGATTGACTGGATATCAGTTTGGATCACGGATATACAGTTGCATTATTTTTTGAACTGGTATTAGATTCGGGAATGTGTGATAATTATTTTCCTTCTTCCTCATTAGAATCAAGCCATGTTTATTCACCTACTCCCGTGGCCACCGCATTCGGAGTAGCGAATCTAGCGGGGATTGTTGGAGATTTTTAATTCTCAGTTTTAACCCCTCAAAACGGCTGAAAATATCGACGCTTCCGTTCATCTAGTGGATGTCAGACTAGGAGATATCGCCAGGAGAGCTTGTGACTGATCAATTTATCAATATGGCATTTTTGACACTCTCAGCGAGTCACGACCACGCTCTATGGTTGAATAAGCCCAAAAATGGGAGTTCACTCATAGTCCAGTCGCCTCTACACGATCAGAACAAGTACCAGTACCAGAGATATTCCAATTCCACTTACTTTTCTTTTTTAATACTTTCGGAGTCCATCACGCTTGCCAAAATACGATAAGCTCGATCGTCAACCATTGCTGCTTGATCCACGCTACGGCTGTACCGAGACGAGCTCAATCCAGGGTTTCTCCTGAATAAAATATTTCTTCGTGTAGATGGTTATTCCTAATTGCAATTAAATTCTATCATAGATTGACGGGGACTCCAGCCCCTCGTGACGCTTTCCTAGGAAGAGCTACAGCCTCACTACGTTCTGAGTTTCTGGCATTCCGTGTTTTCCTGTGAATCAACCTTCTCACGGCAGAAGGTAAATAGACAGGTAGGCGCAAATGAAGGCAACATAGAGGTTAGGGTAAGAGTGGAGAGTAAGAGGCAAGTGTTGCCCGTCTTCGGGACTCTGATTCTGCTTTCACAAGTTAAGTTTATTTTTATTCTTCAACTGGGCGGTTGGGTCGAACTTTCGGTTCGCCTGCGGCAAAGGCTTTTCAATCGAGATAGGGAACCTCGGCATTATTGACAGAGGCTGTTTTCACTCAGGAATTAACGGACACAAGGACTCATGGCTAAACAACTCAACCTACTTTCCGGACAAGTAATTTCTACGCCTCTGCACGCCGAGATGCAGCAATCGTACCTCGAATATGCCATGAGTGTGATCGTCGGGCGAGCTTTGCCTGATGTCCGCGACGGTTTAAAACCAGTTCACCGTCGAATTTTATATGCGATGCACGAACTCGGTCTGACGCCAGACCGACCTTACCGTAAGTGCGCCCGGGTTGTT
The DNA here is from genome assembly GCF_036705685.1 of Microcoleus sp. AT3-A2. NCBI lineage: Bacteria > Bacillati > Cyanobacteriota > Cyanophyceae > Oscillatoriales > Microcoleaceae > Microcoleus > Microcoleus sp. AT3-A2. The sequence goes on along the minus strand of NZ_JAUBVF010000038.1, from coordinate 31,827 downwards.
GGAGATGTGTTGGGAAAATATCACCCCCACGGCGACCAATCGGTTTACGACGCTCTGGTACGCATGGTTCAGGAGTTTTCGAGCCGCTATCCTTTACTGGCGGGCCACGGCAATTTCGGTTCGGTGGACAATGATCCGGCGGCTGCTATGCGCTATACGGAAACTAGGCTAGCACCGATCGCCCACGAAGCGATGCTAACCCAAGTCGGCGATGCAACTGTTGATTTTACTGCTAACTTTGACAGTTCCCAGCAGGAACCGACGGCGCTGCCTGCTCAGTTGCCGTTTCTGTTACTCAACGGCTGTACGGGCATTGCTGTGGGGATGGCCACTAATATCCCGCCACACAATTTGGGGGAGGTGGTAGACGGTTTAATTGCTTTGATTGAAAACCCCGAACTATCCGATGAGAAGTTGATAGAACTGATTCCGGGCCCGGATTTTCCAACCGGGGGGGAAATCGTCGCTACAGAGGGGATTGTTGACGCCTACACTAAGGGTCGAGGCAGCATTGCGGTCAGGGGTGTGGCCGGGGTGGAAGAAGTGCCAGGTAATCGCAAGGTGCGTACTAAAACGGCGATCGTGGTGACGGAGTTTCCGTTTCAGGTAAATAAGGCGGCTTGGATTGAAAAGGTGGCGGAGTTGGTCAATGCTGGCCGCCTCGACGGTATTTCTGATTTGCGTGACGAGAGCGATCGCGAAGGCATTCGAGTTGTGATTGAACTCAAGCGGGAATTTACCCCAGAAGCGGTTCTCGCTCGTCTTTACCAGCAAACTGACCTACAAACAAATTTTGGCGCGATTTTGCTGGCAATTGTCAACGGTCAACCGCGACAGTTGACGCTGAGACAATTGTTGCAGGAATTTCTGGATTTCCGGGAAGTGACTCTGACCCGCCGCTACAATTACGAGTTGCAAGCTGCAGAACGCCGCTGTCATATTGTCCAAGGCTTAATGTTGGCTTTGACAAATCTCGATACAGCGATCGACATTCTCAGAAATTCTCCTGACGGCTCTACTGCTAAGCAAACTTTGCAAGTTCGCCTCAATTTGAGCGAAAGTCAAGCTGATGCGATTTTGGCGATGCCTATGCGTAGGCTGACTGGTTTGGAAAGGCAAAATTTGCAGTCTGAGTTTGATGAGTTGATGGCTAATATTCAAGAATTGCAGCGGTTGTTGAGCGACAGGCGTGAACTTTTGAAGGCTTTAAAGAAGGAATTTCGATCGCTAAAACGCAAGTACGCTGACCCCCGCCGCACTAAATTCGCCAATGGAACTGCACGCGCAGCAAACGCCGAATCACAATTTGCTGGTAAGAAAAATTCTGGGGTGAAGCAGTTGTCGCCGGCAACGATTCAGCCGAACTTATTGCCCGTTCTAGAGCCAGAGGAAACTATTGTTGAATTTTCGCACAAGCAGTACGTGCGACGCTTGCCGACTGGGGAAAAGCCACGCTCGAAAAGTCGCGAAAAATCGGTTTCAGCTTTAGAAAAAAATGAAGATTTTATTGTGACGGCAAATCTGACGAAAACCGATCGCACTTTGGTCGTCTTAACTCCTAACGGCAAAGCTTATCCGCTGAAAGTGGCCGATATTCCTAGTAGTAGCGCCAAAGACCGGGGAACGCCGATCGTTAGTTTGTTGTCGCCGAGTGCTACTAAAGACAGTGCCGATCGCGCTTTGTCGGAAATCACAGTTGCACACTTTATTTTGCCGGAAAATTCGGAAGCCGCGGATTTAGTAACTCTGACTCAGCAAGGAAAAATTAAGCGCTTGGCGATGCAGGAATTTGCTGATTTGACTAATCGTGGCGTTACTGTTGTTAAACTCAAGGAGGACGATCGGCTGCGCTGTGCCAGTCTGGCTAAAGTCGGGGAACAAGTGGCAATCGCCACTTCAGGAGGTCGAGTCCTCCGGTTTGAGATTGATGATGAACAACTGCCGCCAATGGGCCGCGCGGCCCAGGGTTCTCAAGTAACCAGGTTGCGGAAGCAGGAACAGTTGGTGGGTTGCATCACTCTCTACCCGGACGACAGTCTGGTGCTGTTTTCCGAGTTGGGGTGGGCAAAACGAATGCCTGCAGGTTCTGTCAGACTTACTAACCGGGGCGAAATTGGCACTCAAGCTTTTCGTTTCTCCGAACCTAAAGATGCTTTAGTTGGCTTGCTGCAGGCTGTTCCGGGTACGGATGTCAAACTTTTTACTAATTCTGGCCGCCTGCTGCGATCGGCTATGGATGCTATAGCTTTTTGGGGGAAAGATGCTGCGGGCGATCGAGTTTTTGACCTCAATCCGGGTGAAAAAATTATCAAAGTTATCAGCAGTCAATAGTCATGGGGCATGGGGCATGGGGCATGGGGCATGGGGCATGGGGCATGGGGCATTAATCAGATTTGTGACCTCTGACTTCTGACTTCAACATCCATCCGTTAAATCATTTAAATCCTGTACACTGCTCGTTCCCCAACTTCCTCCTTCCTTGAATATCTTAATTACCAATGCCCAATGCCCAATGCCCAATGCCCAATGCCCAATTCCCCAATCTAAAATCTAAAATCTAAAATCTAAAATTGTTTAATGGCGCAAGTTGTATTAGAAAATATCTACAAAAGTTTTCCTCTCCGCCAAGGAGAACAGGAAAAAGAAGCAAACACCGCCGCCGAAAATGTCTTGCCTGCGGCCGATCGCCCTTCGTCTAACAGCGTTTTGCGGCGCATTAACCTAACGGTCGAAGACGGGGAATTCATGGTGTTGGTGGGGCCTTCTGGCTGCGGAAAAAGCACTTTGCTGCGATCGATCGCCGGTTTGGAAGTTTTGACGGCTGGCAATATTTGGGTTGGCGATCGGCTGGTTAACGATTTGCCTCCTAAAGACCGAGATATCGCTATGGTATTTCAAAATTATGCTCTCTATCCTCACTTAACAGTTTACGATAATCTCGCCTTTGGATTGCGCCGATCGGAAAGGGAGAAGGAAGAAGGAAGAAGGAAGAAGGAAGAAGGAAGAAGGAAGAAGGAAGAAGGAAAAGGGAAGAAGGAAGAAGGAAGAGGGAAGATACAAGGAGAAGAAGGAAACATCCAGAAGATAGAAAAGATCAGGAATAAGGTAGAAGAGGTTATTAATAATTTACCTTCTCATTCTTTTAAAAATCATCTAATTTATCCTTTGTTTGAGGACTTTTTAGGAGGAGCGACTCGCAAGTTGCCTCCGGGTTTGCGCTATTTGTCGGAACGGGAAAAGGCTGTAGGAAAACGAGTGCGAGAGGTAGCTGAATTATTGCAAATAGAATCTCTTTTAAATCGCTTGCCGAAACAACTTTCGGGAGGGCAAAAGCAGCGGGTAGCTTTGGGTAGGGCGATGGCTAGAAATCCTGAAGTTTTTTTGATGGACGAACCGTTATCGAATCTTGATGCGAAATTGAGGGCGGAAACTCGATCGCAAATTGTGCAGTTGCAGCGACAGTTGGGAACTACAACTATTTATGTGACTCACGACCAAACTGAGGCGATGACTATGGGCGATCGGATTGCTATTATGAAGGTCGGCCAGATTCAGCAAGTAGCTCGACCTCTAGAGCTTTATAACAAGCCGGCTAATCTATTTGTTGCTGAGTTTATCGGTTCTCCGCCGATGAATTTTTTGTCGGTGGAATTTAGTGCTCCGCTGTTGATTTCTCACCCGCAATTTCGCTTTACTTTACCCGATATTTGGGCAAAAAGTCTACAACAATATGACGGGCGAGGGCTAATTTTGGGAATTCGGCCGGAACATCTGAGCATTAACCCTCCGGCTACCAAAAATCTTTCGGTACAAGTAGAAATTGTAGAGGCTTTGGGACACGAAACTTATTTGGGGGTTTGTTTGACGGATGCTCCGGCGGTGCGGATGCAAGTGCGGGTTCCTCCTGAGCGATCGATCCGAGTTGGCGAGGAGCTTTGGTTGGCCATCGCCCATGACAAAATTCACTTGTTCGACCCTGAGACCGAGTTGGCTATTTTTCCTCGTTAGCCAAAATCATCAAGGTCGATTCCCTCCGGGATAGCTTCGCTTCACGACCGTTGTGACCGATATCACTAATCACAAGCTTGCATTTTTATCAAGTAATGTTATATTTATTTACATAAGCCTTACACAAGTTAACGAAAGGAGTTCGCACTATGCAAGAACAAAAACGCAACGCTTGGAACTGGGGCTTCAGCGAAGGAGCCGAAAATTGGAACGGTCGTTTGGCGATGATTGGTTTTTCTGCCGCTGTCATCATTGAATTGGTTTCCGGTCAAGGCCTGCTTCACTTTTGGGGCGTGATGTAATTTTCTAGTTAAGACTTTTATGACACTGCAAAGCTTAGGAGTTCCGTGACGGACTCCCAAAACTTTGACAGCACGATTGGGGTGGCAAATAGCCACTTGCCCCCGGCAGTTAGTCGCACAAAATTTAACAGCTATATATCAAACCGGGGCGGGGGGTCTCCCCCCCCAAAAAAAGAGTGCGAATCACTCTTTTGGGTGATGCTAGCAAATTACTCTAGCGGATATATTCTTTCAAGATGCTGTTCCGGTTGGGATGGCGCAACTTCCGCAGGGCTTTAGCCTCGATTTGGCGAATCCGCTCGCGGGTGACGTTAAAGATTTGACCAATTTCCTCCAAGGTCTTCATCCGTCCGTCATCTAAGCCGTAACGCAGTCGCAGTACATCTCGTTCTCGGGGGCTGAGAGTATCCAAAACGCTTTCCAAGTCTTCCCTGAGCAAGTTTTTGGAGACTTGATCTTCTGGCGTTTCCCCGTCAGATTCAATAAAGTCTCCCAGACGCGAGTCTTCCTCTTTGCCGATCGGAGTTTCTAGAGAGATGGGCAACTGTGCTGACTTAGCAATGAACCGCAACTTCTCGATCGTCATCTCCATGCGGGTAGCAATTTCTTCTTCCGTCGGCTTGCGACCCATTTCCTGAGACAGGAGTTTGGTAGTTTTCTTGATCCGCGAAATGGTTTCGTAAAGGTGAACCGGTAGGCGGATAGTGCGCGATTGGTCGGCGATTGCCCGGGTAATGGCTTGACGTATCCACCAAGTTGCGTAGGTAGAAAACTTGTAGCCTTTTTCGTGATCGAATTTTTCAGCGGCTCGGATCAGACCCAAAGAGCCTTCCTGAATCAAATCTTGGAAAGACAAACCGCGATTCATGTATTTTTTGGCGATCGACACCACCAAACGCAGGTTTGATTGCACCATTTTTTCCTTTGCCCTCCGACCAACGTGAAGTCGGTGACGGAATGCAGGTAGTGCCATATCTACAGCATTAGCCCATTCGCTGTCTTTGGGTTCGCGGTTATACTCTTCGAGCAGTTGTTCTCGAACTCGCTCTAATTCCAGCAAATCTGCAATCTTGCGCGCTAGTTCAATCTCTTCGTCAGCTCGCAGCAGTCTAATCCGACCGATTTCTTGGAGGTAAAGACGAATAGAGTCTTCAGTATAATGCTTTTTCTTTGCCTGAGCCCGGCGGCGGGCTTTGGCGCCTTTGCCAGATTTAGTGTCGTCCTCAGATTGAGAGTCTAAGAATTCTTCTCGATCGTCTTCTTCGTCGATAAAGAGTTCTAACTCGCTCTCAGGTAGAACGCTTTCGGCGCTCCGAAGCAACTCGATTGTTTCCATTTCCGGTGTAATTGTGGTTTCGAGTACGGTGTTAGCCTGGATCATGCCGTCTTCCTCATGCTCCTGAATTAAAGAATAAATAACAGTGGAATAGTGTCTGTTTGTAGTTTAGACAAGTTAGCCAGTATTGACATTCCCGCAGGAAAAAATAGTGGGATTTTCGGTCTGCTAGCTGAATCTGTTAGCGAAACTGCACCTGTTTTATGAGTCACAGTTCGAGTTCTGGTTTGAAGCAGCCAGCGCATTCAATCGAGCGCAGATTTTAACATCGCGACCTTAAATTGAGCTAGCGGCTTTTTCTTTCGGAGCGAGTTACCACATCATCTGCAATACCTTGCCCAGAGAAGCAAACCATGAAGTGCGATTCATCGCACTTCCAAAAATACTGGCTTTTTTACTCGGTACTTCGAGCTTTTACCCGTACAAGTTTTCCTGCACGGAACCCTCTAACTTTTGTATTGGAGGTGTCGAACTTTTGATTCGCCTTGCTTTGACTCCGGTTGTCAGACATGACAGTTGCACGGCAAATTTTCGCCACCTTGGATATCGGTCTGCTGGCTCAAATGCAACAGCAGAGGGTTGAAGCACCAAACGGGGAGAATTGGATCTTGCAAAGACCTTCCCGATTGTAGCCTTTCTCACAAAAAATGGAAGTTGTTTTCCATTGTTTGTCAAGAACTAGGAAAACTCTGTCAGCTTAGCTTGACAATACTAACTCATGTCCGGCTCTGCTAAATCCTGAGAACGGCCCGCAAAAACTTTGGCACGATCGAACGGCGCTGTTTTCTGCGTATATCTGGGTGAACGGCTGCGGCGTAGTTGGCCAGACACTTAGCAGACAATTTTTGAGTTGCCCAAATTGGAACCAATACAATCCGTGTAGATACACCCATCATTACCCTGTTTCCCTGAATTGAATCATACGCAATCTGCGATTGAATAAAGCTCGTAGCTTTAGTTTTAAGCCGGCCACTCTGGATTAGAGACCGACTCTGACCCCCAATGAAGCGTTGCGGGTTGAGTAGTGCAACAGGGGCTTTCATTGTTAAGTTAGCTCAAATCTCAGAAATTGGGTTTAATTTTAACGTTAAATCACATTAAGTTCTTAACGTCACATTCTTATTTAAGCAGTTCGACACGAGTTTGTCGCGTCAATGGCAAAAACCACCAGGATAAATTCTACTGAGAGTTAAGCAGCCACGCAACTCTCGGCTGCGGATTTCTCTAATTTTTTTGGCTTTCGGTTCGCACTTACGCGATCGCACGCTCTCACAAACCATACAATTCGCCATCTCTCGGAAGTATAACTTCACGATTCCTTTAAATATCTCATGGCAGCGTGAAGATTCTATAAAGCCCTTTAATTAATTTTAGATAGGATTCCCCAATTGTCTTGATAATTTCAAGCAGACGCAAAAAAATCGTAAGCGGACGTTGATGCAACTGTCTGCCAATGATAGCTCCGCCAGAGAAGAAAAATTTACCCAGTTAGCGATGTGCTTGCTATGGTTAGAGAAGGCATAAGCTGCAGGATGCGCTTAAAGATTTGAACCGATAGGAGGCTAGTGCGATCCTCAAAATTTTGTTATTATTTACAGCGTGTCATCAGAAAGCACAGAGCCGCGCTTTATCCTCTACTGGGGTTTAAATTATGTGGCTTGAGCGTTAGGGGATGAAGCTATCAAGAAAAATTTCCGCTCCGTGTCTATATAGACAACCCAACGAAGGTTTACTAGAAAGAATGCACCTTCTTGAGAGAAAGATTTAATAATTAATCTGGCCGATATTACGATCTCTTTATAGCGCCTGTTTGCAGTCAGGACTTCAGTTTTTTTATATTTGTGAATAAGCACTAAAGTCCTGACTGCGAACTTAATGTAACCGCGAGACAAATTACTGCTGATTCCGCAGGCGAGGGTTCACAAATTCGTTTAATCCTTCCCCCACCAAGGACAGTCCCACTACCATTAAAGTCATCGCCAAACCGGGAAATAAAGCCGTCCACCAAATGCCAGTAGGTAGTGCATCTAAAGCTAAACGCAAGTCGTGTCCCCATTCGGGAGTTGCTTCGGGAAGTCCTAATCCGAGAAATCCTAAACCTCCTAATGTTAAAATTGCATCGGCCGCGTTGAGCGCAAACAGCACCGGTACGCTTTGAATCACATTCAGAAACAGGTAGCGCGAAAGCACTGTCCAAGTGTCAGCACCCATTGCTCGCGCAGCTTCGACAAATAATTCGGTTTTGACGCTGACGGTGTGATTCCTGACGACGCGGTAGTATTGAGGGATGTAGGAAATGCTCAGGGCGATCGCAGCATTAAAAACTCCTTTTCCCACTACAAACGCTAGCGTCAAAGAAAGTAGCAGCCCCGGCAAAGTATAAATTGTATCCATTAAAAATAACAACACTCGATCGAGCTTACCGCCCAAATAACCGCTAACCAAACCTAGCGGGACACCGATAAACAAACTCAAAGCAGTGGCTAAAATTACCACTTGCCAAGCAGCCCGAGAAGCAAACAGCGTGCGGGAAAATACATCGTAGCCACTGCGGCTAGTACCAAACCAATAATTCGCCGACGGCGGTTCGTGGATGGGGTTACTCAAAGCCTCGGTAGGATTTTGCAGCCATCCCCAAGCTTGCATAGCTGGAGACAAGGTGGCTACCAATATAAACACGACAGTTATTGTCAAACCTGCCCACATCATTTTCATTGACAGGCTTGACGGTGAGGCACTGTTGAGAAATCGCGGCAGTCGGAGGCGGCTTTGAGCCATAATGACGATCGACCTATATAAGACTTTTCGATTTTAGTAGCACTCAGGCGAAAAAACCCGGAACAGTCAAAAATCCTCTTTCTCATTCGCCAAACACTCGCGACAAACCGGGTTTTTTCGCACGATGGGGCTAAAAAAAAATCGGTTTATCCCCTGAACTGGACTGGCGCGCAGGAGAGAAACCGGGTTTTCGGCAGGTGGGACGCCAGTTGAGTTTAGATTAAATCTCTCTTGGCAAACCTCAAATCTAAAATCGATCAAATTCCTACAAATTACTGGAAATTAACTCGCGGTACTGGCTTTTCGGCTTAACTCCTTTGAGATCAGCTACCAAATCTTTGTTTTTGAAATACTGAATCGTCGGCGTACCAATCACGCCAGCATTTTCAGCAATTTCTGGATCTTCTTCGATGTCAATTTCCACGTAGTGGATTTTGCCCTCGAACTCATCTACTACTTTGCTCAAAATCGGCTTGAGGCTGTGGCAAGGCCCGCAACTCGGAGAGGCATATTTGACCACAATCAGTCGATCGCTATCGTGGAACAACTTCCGCAAAGCATAACCTCCTTCGTGGCGTGTGTCGTTGATATCAAAGTTCTCGCTAGTTTTGCGTACTTTTTGAGCTTCCGGCGCTGCGGTGGGTTGCTCGGATTCCTGGGTTTGATGGAATTCCTGGGTTAAACCGTTGACTGACAGCCAACGTTCTGCCAGCATCGCACCCATACAACCGCTGCCGGCCGCGGTGATTGCTTGGCGAAACTCGTGGTCTTGCACGTCGCCGACGGCGTAAACTCCCTCAACGCTGGTTTCTACCGAACCGTGTTTGGTAACGATATAGCCTACTTCGTCGAGTTCTAACTGACTTTGGAACAGTTGAGTGTTGGGAGTGTGACCGATCGCATAAAACAATCCTTTCACCAGCAAATCGCTCTCGGCGCCGGTCTGGATATTTCTAATTCTCACCCCGTCCATTTTGCCGCCGGCTTCGCCCAAAATATCCACTGCTTCGGTGTTCCAGTGCACGGTAATTTTGGGATTGCTCAGCACTCGGTCTTGCATGGCTTTGCTGGCGCGCATTTGATCGCGCCGCACCAACATATGTACGTGAGAGCCGTATTTTGTCAAATAAATAGATTCTTCCGCTGCAGTGTCCCCCGCGCCGATTACAGCTAAATCTACTCCTTTAAAAATTGGGGTAGCGCCGTCGCAAATCGCACAGGCCGAAATGCCGTGACTCCAAAATACGTGTTCGCTAGGCAGCCCCAGCCTTTTCGCCGTCGCGCCTGTAGCGATTACTATCGTGTGGGTTTTGATTTCTCTATCTTCCGATCGCACTGTAAACGGACGCTTGGTCAAATCCACCGAAATTACATCTTCTGTGTATAATTCGGCACCCCAGCGCACTGCTTGAGCTTTCATCCGATCCATCAGTTCCGGCCCGGTGATGCCTTCGGGAAAGCCAGGAAAGTTTTCGACTTCTGTGGTGGTCATCAGTTGACCGCCGGGGACGCCTCCCGCTTGGTAGCCTTCAAAGACTATGGGTTTCAGATTTGCTCTCCCGGCGTAGATTGCTGCTGTGTAGCCTGCAGGGCCTGAGCCGATAATTACTAGGTTTTCTACGGTTTGGTTGGTCATAGCTATTTACTTAAACTCATAACGACTTCGTTTTACTAATTCTAGCAGAGTTAGATCGAGTTTGGTTTGATGCCATTGTGCGATCAAGCATCTGTATCTATTGTTGAGGGTCGATCGGTCTTCGGGGCAATTCCAGCTACTTTAATAAGCAAAAACAATCTAAAAGTCGATTTAGTTTTAAATGTTCGATCTATTTTAAGGGCTGAAATCTTAAGAAAATCTAAAGACGACCCAAATTATTGACTTCATTCTCAATTATTTTACCTATTTACTTGTTTTGAGGCTTGTGGTACGATTTTCACAATCCAGGGGCATTATGACTAATTTAAGTTTTTGACGCTGAAAGCTTTTAAAATCGTAAAATTAACGAACTCTGCAAATGTAATAAGTACAATTATTTATGCAAAATCCGTATTTTAAGGTTTAAGAATTGTAACGCAGATTTTGCCAAGTTTGACAAAATACAGTATTTGTGGTATGCAAGGTGCGATGGGGGAAAATTGGATTAAGATTTTGAACCGCAGATGGGGGCGGATTAACGCGGATTAACGCAGATAAGATGGAATTTTGCTTTTTAAACTTGTGGAAAAAATCAAGATATTGTTTGTGTGCAGTCAGAATAAGTGGAGAAGTTTGACTGCCGAGAAGATATGCCAGAAGGTTAGCGGCTACAGCGTACGATCGGCGGGAACGGAAAAAGGTGCAAGAATTAGAGTAACTGAGGGTTTGCTGGGCTGGGCGGATTTGATATTTGTGATGGAGAAGAAGCATGGCGATCAACTTCGCAGCAAATTTCCTGAAAGTCTCGAAGGCAAGAAAGTTATTTGCCTGCAAATCCCGGACAATTACGAATATATGGAACCGGAGTTAGTCGAGCTTTTGCAGGCGAAACTGAACCCCTATATGGAAATGCCAGAGAACGAGATAAATTTTATGCAGCGAGTTTTGGAACCGGAAGTGATGGATTCCTTGGAAGAGGCGATCGAATACGATTCGATGGACTTTACTGAGGTTAATGCTGCTTTTGCTCAGAGTGCTGCGGCGTTGGGACCGGTTTTGGGAAACGTTTTGGATGCGGGGACGGGTACGGCGAGAATTCCGATCGCAATTTCTCAACTGCGGCGTGCATGGAAATTGACTTGCATTGATTTGTCACCAAATATGCTGAAAGTCGGGGCCCAAAATGTGGAAAAGGCGGGCGTGCGATCGCAAATCAATCTCGAATTAATCGATGCTAAAGCCATGCCGTATCCAGACAGTTATTTTGACATGGTGATTTCTAACAGCATTATCCACCATTTGCCCGATCCGCTGCTGTTTTTGCAGGAAGTCAAGCGGGTGTTGAAGCCGCAGGGAGCAATTTTTTTGCGGGATTTGCTGCGGCCAGAAACAGCGGAAATCAGGGATAATTTAGTCAATCTGTATGCGGGAGATTGCAACGCGCATCAGAAACAGTTATTCAGCGATTCGTTGCAAGCAGCATTTACCCTGGATGAAGTTGAGGAGATGATCCAAAATGCCGGGTTGGATGGGTTGAGGATTTATGAATCTTCAGACAGACACTGGACGGCAGAACGTGCTTGGTGCGAGTCTTTGTAGGCAGGGGACGATCGCCCGATATATCTCCTATTCATAAAATTATTAGACTCGTGACTGCCAAGTTTTCGGCTCTCGCCTGCTGTGAAATATCGCGAGAATTCAGGAAGAATCAGAAGTAGATAATCTTCTCCGAGGAAGGAAGTAAGATGCTTAAGCATCTTATATAAAAAATGTGCGATCGAGGATATGCCGAAAAAGCCCGTTCCGCGACCTGAAGATGAAGAGTCGCATTTGAAGAAGCTCAGGGAAGAACTGGAGATGAGTCAGGAAGATTTGGCGCGAGAGCTTGGCGTTTCGTCGCAAACAATCAGCCGTTGGGATTTGGGGAAGAACGTACCCACGTTCACCGTCAAGCAGATGAAAGCTTTGGAGAAATTGCTGGCTAGCATCGGCAAGTCGATCGGCGATTTGCCCGATAATCTATGATGGAAACCATTAAACAAGCCCACGAATTTATTCGTGGATCACTTTTTCCAATCTAAAATCTAAAATCTAAAATCTAAAATCACTCGATCGCGCCCTTTGTCTTTAGCTTGATAAAGCGCGCGGTCTGCCGCTGCAATCAAGTTTTTTTGTGCTGCGGACGATCGAGGAACCGTACTCGCTACCCCCAAACTCAGCGTCACGAGAGAACACACCTCTGAATTAACGTGTTCAATTTTTAGTTCTTTAATCCACACTCGAATTTTCTCTGCAATCCAGACAGCTATTTCCGGTGAAGTCCGAGGCAAAATCACTGCAAATTCTTCGCCTCCGTAACGGGCTACCAGACTCTCGCCCGAAACTTCGCCTGTTGAGTAATTTACCGCTTCCAAAATAGCTTGGGCTACCTGCTGCAAGCAAGTATCTCCCGCCTGATGTCCATAAGTATCGTTGTATTTCTTAAAAAAGTCTACATCGCATAAAATTAAAGATAGTTCTGATGCTGCTTCAGCCAATTCTTGCCACTTTTTCTCTAAGTATTCGTTAAAACAGTGACGGTTGGCAACCTGAGTTAAGCCATCTAAGTTGGCAAGGCGATACAATTCGGAATTAGCTGCTTTTAATTGAGAATTAGCTGCTTCTAACTCGGATTGTGTGAGCGATAAATTGTAATAAAGTTCGCTCATAGACCAAGTAGCTTGTTGGTGAATTTGGGATAAAGCTACCCAGAGTTGATGCACGTCTAAAAGTTGGTAAACTTGAGGTTCTAACTGCACAACAATCGGCTCGTAAAGCAGTTCCGGCGGTCGCTGCACGGAGCGCTGAGCTGCCATGACAATTAAGGCTACTCCTGGTAAAATCAAAATATCGGTTTGAGCTATTTGATACAAGGCTATAATCGGTCTGCAAGCAAATATATCTACTCCGTAAGGGCGGCTCATGCGTTCCATAAATCGCCGACGCGATATCATGCCTAAAAATTCCCCATTTACGGTTAAGATAACTCCCGGAAGCAGCGGGTGAGATTGAAACAACCGAGCTACTTCTTTGGCGAGATATGAGGAGTCAACCTGGAAATTGAATAGAGCTAGATCCTTAAGAGTAGACTCTAAAGATAAATTTTGGGGTGAGTTTTCGGGCGAGTTAGAGGGTTCAATAAATTCAACAGACACAGCGCAGATCCGAATAAACAATAAACCAGCAACAAAGCTAGTGTCAGCTATTAAATTATATAATTATTTATTTATTGCCAGTCCCTGTAATCTTTACTATACTATTTTTTAATAATGGAAGAAGCTGCTGCGTTAGTTTTTGCGGTAGCTGCCTTGCATTGATTCATGCTCACTAAATTCCCGATTTATTGAATTATTCGGGATTTTTTACTCAATTTTTTACTAGGATTTTTACGGCGTAAAAAAAACAATTTTTGCGCCATTCCTCAACTCATTGATGGTGCAGGCAAACTCAAGAAACCTGGTTTTGAAACCGAGGTCGAGGCTGTAACGAGGTTTTGCGTAAAAAAAACGCGGTGTCTGCCACTGTCCTCAACTCAAAACTCAAAACTCCCTCACCACCCCCAAGTTCCTTCCCCTCCCTTAAACGGGCCGACAATATCTTTGGTAATCCAGCCGCCGTAAAAATCCCCTGGTTGAGATTGCACTAATTCCCCGTCCACATAACAGGCATCCATCTTGCTTGGATAAAAAGCCACATAATCTTTAATAGCTGCAAAAACCTGATTAGGATTGGGATAAAACCAAGCCGCATTTACTACTTCTTTCGACTCTACCGTCACATTGTAATAACCGGCTTGTCCCTTCCACTCGCACCAAGAACCCCGTAAAGTTTTGTGCAAATATTCCATTTTGATGTCATGGGGGCAGATATAGTAGGCAGGAGGGTGACTGGTCTCCAATACCCGCTGAGGACGGCGCGTGTCGGCGATCGTCACTCCATTAAAAATTATCTGTACGTGTTTGGTCGATTCCTCAAGCCGAGGGGGACGCGGGTAATCCCAAACAGACTCTTCACCAGGGCCGGGCTCTATTCGATCGAAGTTCATTCGCACAATCTCCACTGCAAAAAAAACACTTAGCGACTTAGCATTACAATTTAATGTACCCTTAATCGAGTCGCTGCTTCAGAGCAAACCAGCTTTTCTCAACCCTTGGTAATATGAGTATTCGCGGTATAGATGTTTCCGACTACCAGCCCAATGTCAATTGGCAAGCCGTTGCGCGGGATGGTATTACCTTCAGTTTTGTCAAATCGACCGAAGGTGTAACTTTAGTTGCCCAAACTTTCGCTCGCAATTGGGCGGCGATGAAAGCGGCGGGGATTCAACGCGGTGCTTACCACTTTTTTCAACCTGCAAGCAGTATTCAAGGACAAATAGATTTGTTCTTGAAAACTGTAAAACTCGAACCGGGGGATTTGCCGCCAGTCTTGGATATCGAAACTACAGGCGGTTTGAGTGCGACTCAATTGTGCGATCGAGCCGCAATTTGGTTAGAAGCAGTCGAAAAAGCCACCTTGATGCGGCCGATTATTTATACTTACCCCGGTTTCTGGGACAACCTGGGGACAAAACGGTTTGCCGATTACCCGCTGTGGATTGCTCACTATACCAGTGCTGATGAACCTTGGGTTCCCGGCGGCTGGAAAACTTGGACTTTTTGGCAGTACAGCGACACCGGCACCGTGTCCGGCGTATCGGGCAATGTAGACACCAATATTTTTGAAAGCGTCCGAGAAGGCGCCCAAAGTTATAAAGTTGCAGACATCCAGAAGGAATTAAGAATTAAAGGTTTTTATCAAGGTGCGATGGATGGTAAATTTGGAGCTACCACCACAGCGGCGCTCATCTCGTTTCAGAAATCTCAAGGTCTCAATCCAGACGGCATTGCAAGCCTCAAAACCTGGGCCGCTTTGATGCGAAAACCTCCCAAAGTAATTGTTCCCCCTCCAGCCCCGACACCCACTCCGCAGCCGACTCCCACTCCGACTCCCCCTCCCATCTCAGACGTGCGGCTGACTCAGGTATTCTCGTCTTATCAAGCTAAGGCTAGCCAAGATACTGCCTTAATTTGGCTGCAAAGTCAGGTTCCTACCTCTGTTTTAGGGGAATTTGCTCAAAAATGGCGGGCAACTACCTTACCTCAAGACAGTAATTTGCGATTGATAGATGTGGGCAAATTTTATCGCGGTTTAGCACAACAAGACCAAGCTTTAGATTGGCTGCAAAAACAACTTTCTCCGGCTATTATTAACGAGTTTGCACAAAAATGGCGAGCTCAATCTATTGTCACTAATTCTTCGATTCGGCTGATAGATGCGTGCAAATTTTATCGGGCCGCACCCCAGCAAAACCAGGCTTTAGATTGGCTGGAAGGGCGAATTTCGCCGGCCATTCTCTCGGAGTTTTTTCGCAGGTGGCAGAATGCCAGTCGATTATAGATTATAAATGGGAGATTTTAGATGGGAGATTGACTCCACAGATAAATTTGGGGGTTTGATCGCTCTGTAATTGGAAAGCCGACAACTCTTGCTATTTGAGATTTGAGATTTGAGATTGACAAGCGAATTTCAAAGGTGGTACGCGCCACGTGATTTATCCGTGGAATCAATCCCAAATCGAAAATCTAAAATCCTCAAGCCTCCGAATTTATCCGTGGGGTCAATCCAAAATCTAAAATCTAAAATCGAATGACTCCCCATCAAAATTCGTCAAATCCTATCCCTCTGTGCCCGCATCCCCGTCCAACTCTCTAACATAACAGACAATCTCTCGCTTAGCTACAGCTTACTGCCATCTTTGACGCCAATAGAATTATCTGATAAAGTTATAGCGACTATCAAGTTTTTTTAATCTTATTGGGAAAAATCCAGGGCCGTGCCGAGTTTGTAAGCTGCGCCGAAAATAGCGCCTGCACTCCAATTACCCGCGATCGAACATTTAAAACTGAGCGGGCAGCCTGTAACAATTATATCTATGGAAATCCCCTTTAACATCACCCAGTTGATGGTCATGACCGTCATCTGTGGCATCAGCGCTCAAGTTCTCGCCGCCTATCTGAAAGTTCCGGCGATCGTCTTTTTGCTGTTGTTTGGCATTTTAGCCGGCCCAGACTGCTTGGGAGTGCTGCACCCGAATCTGCTGGGCAGCGGTTTGGAAGTTATGGTATCCCTTTGCGTAGCTTTAATTCTGTTTGAAGGCGGCTTGAATTTGGAATTGCGAGATTTGGGCAAACTTTCCGGCAGCATCCGCAATTTAGTTACCGTAGGCACTTTAATTACGCTAATAGGCGGCGGAATGGCCGCACACTGGTTGGGGGAATTCCCCTGGCCGATCGCATTTCTGTATGCTTCTCTAGTAGTCGTCACAGGCCCGACAGTAATCGGCCCTTTGCTCAAACAAGTATCCGTTGACAAAAAAGTTGCCGCCTTGCTAGAAGCAGAAGGCGTTTTAATCGATCCAGTCGGGGCAATTCTAGCAGTATTGGTGCTGAATATTATTTTAAACGGCAATGCTGATTTGCTCGTTTTGTTCCGAGATTTAATCGTGCGACTCTTCGTTGGCGCACTCGTCGGAGTTGTGGGAGGTTGGCTGCTGGGATTCCTTCTCAAGCGATCGCAATTTCTCTCCGAAGACCTCAAAAACTTAGTAGTGTTAGCCAGTTTATGGGGATTTTTCGGCTTAGCAGAAGAAATCCGCAGTGAATCGGGACTGATGGCAACAGTCCTCTCCGGCATCGTCCTCAGAGCCGCTGCTGTGCCGGAAGAAAGGCTGCTGAGGAGGTTTAAAGGTCAACTGACAGTCCTGGCTATTTCCATGCTGTTCGTGCTGCTGGCGGCCGATTTATCCCTCGCTAGTGTGGTCGCCCTCGGTTGGGGAAGTTTGTTTACAGTTTTAGCTTTAATGTGGGTAGTGCGGCCGATAAACGTTTGGGTGTGTACTTGGAACAGCGGACTGAATTGGCGGCAGAAATTATTTGTTTGT
Organism: Microcoleus sp. AT3-A2; assembly: GCF_036705685.1. NCBI lineage: Bacteria > Bacillati > Cyanobacteriota > Cyanophyceae > Oscillatoriales > Microcoleaceae > Microcoleus > Microcoleus sp. AT3-A2. The sequence continues at coordinate 14,746 of NZ_JAUBVF010000038.1, read as the reverse complement.
TGGGTAGCGCCGAGGGGAATTGTCTCAGCGTCGATCGCATCTTTATTTGCAATTTTGCTCACCCAGCGGGGAATCAACGGCGGCGACTCGATTAAAGCCTTAGTCTTCCTAACAATTATTATGACAGTTTTCGTCCAGGGACTAACCGCCGGACGGATGGCTCAACTGTTGGGCGTCACCTCAAAATCGGCAACCGGTGCTGCAATTGTCGGGTCAAATCCTTTGAGCAGATTAATTGCTCGCTTGTTTCAAGAACGCGGAGAATCGGTGGCAATTATTGACACGAACCCGGAAGCTTGTGCACAAGCAGAACGAGAGGGTTTGCGGGTGTTTTTGAGCAGTGCTCTCGACCACAGCGTGTTAGAAGAAGCCGGACTCGAATCGATGGGAACTTTTTTGGCAATGACTAACAACGGCGAGGTAAACTTAGTGTTAGCTCAGCGAGCAGCCGAAGAGTTTGCACCGCCGAGGGTTTTGGCAATATTCCCCAAAGATCCGCAAGCAAATACGCCTGCAAATCCGACTAAAATCAATCAAGCCTTTGTCTCCGATTTGTCGCTGAAGGATTGGAACGAATATTTAAGCGACGGCGAAGTGAAATTGGGGGAAACTGAGTTAAAAACAGAGGGATTGCAGTTTCAGATTGCTCACTTACAAGCTTTGGTTAAAGCCGGGGAGTTGGCGCCGTTGCTGGTGGAAAGGCAGGGATACTTGCAAGTAGTGGAGGCGACCCAGATTTGGCAAGCAGGCGATCGAATTATTTATTTGTTGTACGATCGCAAACCGCAGTTATTGAAAAGGTTGTCTGGTTCGTCGCAGTCTCGCTTGACTTTGGAAAAGCATCCGGTAGTTGAGAAAGTGCCGATTCCTTCTCCGGTTTTAGAGGAGGTTTTGGAGTCAGCAAAAATAGCCCCGGAGGATGAAATTTTGCAGCCGCCAGTTTCGCGGTAAGGGTTAGTATCCCGATCGTACTTTGTAATCTGCTTGTCGCGATCGTCCTTACTCTGCCTCCCCAATTAAAGTAAATGCCGCCCAATTTCGCGGCTGGGGATGAGTTTTCATCGTAGTTAACATTGCTTGCCGAAGTGCCTGTGCTTTGTCGGGATTATTTTGCAAATTTTGATAAAACGACTGCATCAATTCCGATGTCGGCGCATCAGGAACCGCCCATAAAGAAACAATTACACTCGGCACTCCTGCCGAAATCAAAGCCCGCGACAAACCAATTACTCCATCCCCGGTAATTCGGCCTTCTCCAGTGTTGCAGGCACTCAAAACGACTAAGCTTGCTTGCAGTTTCATGTCAAAAATCTCTTCAGCAGTCAATAAGCCGTCATCGCTACCAGAAGGAGCCATCGCGATCACACTTCCCAATCCGCGCACATCATCGAGCAATCCATGCGTTGCCAAGTGAATAATCGATGCTTGGGGCATTTTTTGGACGATCGCAGCTTTTGTCCCTTGTGCGCCTGTGATGGCTTGGGTGTTGAGCAGAGGCGCGATCGCGATCGCTTCAGCTTCAGCTCCAGGTAGAGGAGACAATTGCTGTTTGGGAGCTCCGGGATAGGAAGACACACTCGGCATCGTGGGATTGCCCAATACTAGAGCGCTGCCGCTGTTAGCTGGCTTGTGTGCTAACTTCTGCCGTTGTTGTCGAGTCAAATCCAAAACTTGAATCGAGGGGGCGGTGAGAATCGTGTGTTTTTGGATTAAGTAAGTGCCGCTGGCATCTTGCAGGGCGGGAAAAGGCACCTGGAACAGGGAGCCTTGGGGAATGAAAATGACACGGGCATTGGGGTCTTTGGGTAGGAGTCTGGCAATGGGATCGATCAGCAGTTGATGCAGCGTCGGTAAGTTGGGTTGGGGTTGGGTGGAGCCAAAACTGCTGCGACTGCGGACAGCCAGGAATTCTTGGTTGCCAACGATTAAGCTTCTTAGAGAGGCGTTATGCTGTTGCCAGATGGGTTGGAGGTCAACCTCGCGGAATGCGATCTCGCCTGTCGGTTGAATCACCCAAATGTAAATCGCGGATTCTCGCGTTTCTTGTTTGCCCTGAATCTGGAAGTTGTCGTAGATTATGGAATACTGCACCAAAGTGGCATTCTGTGCTTTGGCGATTTGGCGGATTTGCTCGCCGTTGGGAGCAGCGGTAATGACCGGATTGGTAGAACCTGACGATAAGCGTTGTGTCAGGAGATCGACAAAGGCACGAGCCCGTCCCCGTTCGGCAATTTCTAAAGCGGCGATCGGGTTATTCTGAGCTACCCGGACTTGTTGTAAAGTCCGATAGGTGTTAGCTTGTTTTTCAAAGATGGAGACTTTATGCGCGTCGTTGGAGCCGAGCATTTGCCGCATCGATTCCCACACTTGAATCCCATTGATGAGCATTTTTTCAGATTCTGTCAGGTTACCAGCCTTTAAGAACGCCGCTCCGAGGTTGTTGAGTGCTGTACCCTCTCCACTGCGGTCTTTAATTTCGCGGGCGATGGCTAACCACTGCTGTGCATACTCAATGGCTTTGGTATAGTCGCCCAGAGCGCCGTAAGCGATTCCCAAATTGCCCAGTGCTGCACCTTCCCCAAGACGGTCTTGAATTTCGCGGGCGATGGCTAAACTGAGCTGTGCATACTCAATGGCTTTGGTATAGTCGCCCAAAGAGCGGTAAGCGCTTCCCAAAGTGCCCAGTGCTGTACCTTCCTCTTGGCGGTCTTGAATTTCGCGGGCGATGGCTAAACTGAGCTGTGTATAATCAATGGCTTGGGAATAGTTGTCCAGATAGAGGTAAGCGATTCCCAAACGGCCCAGTGCTGTACCTTCCCCAAGGCGGTCTTGAATTTCGCGGGCGATAGCTAAACTGAGCTGTGTATACTCAATGGCTTTGGTATAGTCGCCCAAATTGAGGTAAGCACCTCCCAAATTGCCCAGTGCTGTACCTTCCCCTTCGCGGTCTTGAATTTCGCGGGCGATGGCTAAACTGAGCTGTGTATACTCAATGGCTTTGGTATAGTCGCCCAAATTGAGGTAAGCACCTCCCAAATTGCCCAG
>NZ_JAUBVF010000038.1:0-11601 GCF_036705685.1 Microcoleus sp. AT3-A2 | reverse complement strand
TGCTGTACCTTCCCCTTCGCGGTTTTTAATTTCGCGGGCGACGGCTAAACTGAGCTGTGTATACTCAATGGCTTTGGCCGAGTCGCCCAAAGAGCGGTAAGCGATTCCCAAATTGCCCAGTGCCCAACCTTCTGTCTGGCGGTCTTTAATTTCGCGGGCGATGGTTAAATATTGCTGTGAATACTCGATCGCTTTGGTATAGTCGCCCAGAGAGAGGTAAGCAGCTCCTAAATTGCCCAGTGCCCAACTCTCCCCGTAACGGTATTTAATGGCGCGATAAATTTCCAGTGCCTGTTGCCAGGAATTCAGCGCTGCTCTTAATTGGCTAGTCTTATACTGTTGAATCCCCTGCTGCAACAGCCGATCGCCCTCTGCTTGACGAGCATCGGTAGTTTGAGCGATCGCTGGGAAGAGAGAGTCAGGAGTAGTTAATAGCGGGATAGTAGCAAGCAGGAACAGGGAAATGGAAGCTAGGAAAACATGAGTGAGCCTAGAGTGGGTCGATTTGAGTCGCTTAGATGGGGAATACAGCATAGGATTCTAGAGTTGGAATTTAGAGAATTAGCCCGATCGCTCTTTCTGCCCTCGTCGTGCGATCGCCTCAATCTGCCACAGGCGATCGACCTTCATAGAAGCTTACTCTGCCTCCCCAATCTCGCCGCAGGGATGGGAACTCTAATCTGAATTAGACGACAATTTTAGCGATCGCCCGATCAGCTCGAATCAAACCAGATCCAGTGGCATAGTCAAATCCAACATCAAAACCGGGGGTGTTTGGATCGTCCATATCCAGAGCCGTCTGCTCTAGTGCTCGATTAATTTCCGCAGGAGTTAAGCGGGGATTTGCTTGCAGCATCAAAGCCGCAACTGCCGCTACATGAGGAGCCGCTGCCGATGTGCCCAGAAAGTTGGGGAAACCGTCAGCATCTTGAGGAATGTCTGTGCCAAAGAACGTCGTATTGGTGTTGTCAGGCCCGACGAACTTCGGCTGCGGGCGAAACTCAGGTTTGGGTAAACGATTACCCCTCTCGTCAAACAGAATCGGAGTGCCGCCAGCCGAAGAAAAGTCTTCTAATCTTGCAGGATTTACACCGTAAGCAGGGGTGCCAAAGTAAGGGGCGGCTCCGACTGCTGCAACTCCCCTGGCATTTGCGTTGCCATATATAGTTGAACTATTGGTGTTGTAATTGTTGATTTTGAAGGTAGAGGAACCACTCGCCACGTACTTCATTAAACCGGGAGCAGAACCCGAGCGCTTGGCAATCATGAGATTAAACTGATCCGAGCCAAACGAACCATCATTGCGGAATGTGAAATACTCGATCGGATCTCCTCCCACATTTGACAGTTGGCTGCCAGCCAAGATTTTTTGTTTTGTATTGTCAACCAGGTAAATATCGAGGTCGTTGGTTGAACGATCGAGCGGCGAGTCCCATTGGAATGAGATCGCGAGGGCATCGTTTTTCGCCAGTGTGATGCTTTGATAGAAATCGACCCCGGTTCCTGGATCGAAGTCATGAAGTTCTCCATAATCCGCGAAGAACCCAGCCGACTTGAAATCACTTTGATAGCTATCGCGAGCAAAGTTACCCGCAGCAGTAAAGTAGGAAACACCCTTTTTGACGACCTCATCGATCGCTTGGGCAATGATGCCATCTTGGAACATCGGTTGAGATGCGAAGCGCAGGTCGTCTACAATGATTTGCGCTCCTTGAGCTGCCAATGCGCGAATACCATCAGCCATAGCCTTTTCACTTGCTTTGTAGAATTCTAGCTGGCTGTTAAACTGACCGCTGGCATAGCCTGTATGAAACAACAAATCGGCTCCTGGAGCAACATCGTGAATAAGTTGCAGCATGGCTCTGCCTTCATCGATCGGCGTAGAAAAGTTATTTCCCAAATCTTCTGCCAACACCTTGCCTTTTACGGGCAAGTCACCGCTTGCAATGTCTTGGGCCGCCCCACCCAGCCTGTTGAAACTATTAGATAAAACCCCAATTTTGATGCCCGTGCCGTCTACCCGAAAACCATCGCGCGCGACATCCGATCGCATTGCCCGATCGCCCTGGCTGGTTACTAATCCTGGATTCCCCAAGGTGAGAAAGGCTGCATTGCCGATCGTGCTTGCAAGGGTGTTGTTCAGAATTGCCAGTAGCTCACCGGTCTCGGTGCTGATTAATGTATCGTTGCGATTGTCCCCTGTGCCCTGAGAGATGGTCAACTCATCAAAAGTTAACCCTCCAGCTAAACCGATCCGATCGCGCTCACTCAGGTTGAAGTCAACAATCGTATCAGTTCCTTCCTGTGGTTTCAGCGCAAAGATATCGCGATCGCTCCCACCGATTAAAACATCTCGCCCCGCACCGCCCCAGAGTGTATCGTTGTCAGCATTACCCCAAAGTGTATCGCTGTCACCGTTGCCCAACAGTATATCGTTGCCAGCATAGCCCAAGAGTATATCCTTGCCAGCGTTGCCCCAGAGTGTATCGTTGCCAGTAGTGCCCCGCACGATGTCATCACAGCCCTGTCCAGCCATGGGATCGTCGCCGCCTTGTCCATAGATCGCATCGTTTAAGTGGTTGAATCCTTGAATCTGATTGTTCAGATTGTTCGGGAATGCGATCGGGCTGGCGCTGTTGCTGTCGAGAAGAAGATTGTTTTGAGCGAGGGAAGTAGACAAGGTTATATCTGCAAAATCATTTTTCATGGAAGTTGCTCCAAATTACAAAATTTATTCATGTGAAACTAGACCTGTCTTGGACGCAAGTGTCACAATTAGTAAGGTGCGTCAGATATCAAACCCTCGATCATCGCCCGATAAATTAGTCTGACGCACCCTACAAGTCGATGGTCCCGATGCCCGTTGCATAAGTCCTGTAGACATCACTCTTTCAATCTTGTGTGTGCTTTGTTCCATAGATTGAAAAGCCAGTAATGAGTGAACCGAGTCCAAAAAGGACAAAAATGAATGACGATATGAAATCGTTTGTTCTTCGACTTTCAGGACTATCCCCTATATCAATCCGAGCTTTGACGGGGGAAGAGTCTGGGTCATACAATACTGGAACTGTTTGATTTTCCTTCGCAGACGTGCAACTGTTGGAAAACACAATAGTTTTCCCCCAGTCTGTCTGAAATTTCACGGTTACGTCACAACTAGAAAAACAACCGAGTCCTCCTCCATAACAAGTTGTTTTTTGATTTTTTTTAGTGACGATGCCGTCAGTTCTAACTGCTCTAGCTCGAAAGTCCACTTCGGTTCGATAGCGAGCGGGAATCGTCACATACATCAGTCCAGCTACTGACCATAAAAAACTAGGCGCGAGTATGAAAAAGAATAGCTTTCCCAACCAATCATTGATGTTGCTCTTGTGGTTCTTGGGCGTAGGTCGATTCATTTGATTTCAACTCCTTTCATGAGTTCAAAAGATTGATTAATCAACGCCTTCTTCTTGGCTTCTCCTTCTGTCGGTCATATTCCCTCTGCTGGTTATATTCCAATTCACATTCCCTAGCACTTTTGCCAGCAATATTCTGATAGCGTTGTCTACTTTGAGTTTGGTGGTCAATTCTAGCGGTGAAAGTACCAGATTCAATGATGGTTTTACCGCGTTTTATCTCATAGGAAAAGTGGTTTTCTCCGGGTTGCACCGCTAAAAATCTACCGCTGTGAATTGTGCCAAGAGACACTTTAAATCCTTCCGAAGTTGGAGGTTTATGGTATTCACGATCGGTATGGGGAGAAGGGTTTTTGTCAATCCCAGGAGTGACATTTCGGATCGCAACGCGCAAACCGGGAGCAGGCGGCGTATTGCTGGAAATGAATGTTGCGTGCTCGGAGGCTTCCTCCGTGTGAGTATCGGTGTAAGTCTGAAAATAAGAGAAGTAAAACTGACCGTGACAACTGCCGGAGTCTCCTTCGTAAGTTGTAGAGACCGATACAGTAGTGACTGCACCCACATTGAATTCCTGAGATTGTTTAAATCTGAATCCGATTTGAGGGGTAGGCGATCCGGATTGTGCATGGGTAAGATTGGACATGAGTGGAACACTCAACAGTGAAAATCCAATGACTTTAGAGACCCATTTTGCTTTGGTTGGCAGAATTGATTTGTGTGTTTTCATCGGCTTTATCTTGCAAATATATGTAATAAACAGCGACGTTTAGTAAACAGAAGACTGAATTTATGTAGTACAAAACTATTTTTTAATTCGAGTCTTTCATTACTTGAATATTAAGCAAACCAGATGGGGATTTCACTCGTTCTACCCACAGACCTGATGAAGAGATGGGTGCAATGTTGATTGCGGGAAAGTGCAACTAATGCAAAAATATCTTGCCGCCTGATTAACTTTATTGTAGGGACACGGCTTTATTGTAGGGACACGGCAATGCCTTGTCCCTACGGGGATCGAAAGAAAATTACATGGGGCCCAGAAACGAGTTTTTTTACGAAAATACTACGATCGCCCAACTCTACTGCAACGCACAAACTAACCCTAATCTAATAGAGATCGCCCTTCATAAAAACTTACTCTGCTTCCCCAATTAGAGTAAATGCCGCCCAATCTCGCGGCTTGGGATGGTTTTTCATCGTGGTTAACATTGCTTGCCGCAATGCCTGTGCTTTGTCGGGATTATTTTGCAAGTTTTGATAAAATGCCTGCATCAATTCGGATGTCGGCGCATCGGGAACCGCCCATAAAGAAACAATCACACTCGGCACTCCTGCCGAAATCAAAGCGCGCGACAAGCCTGTCACCCCATCCCCGGTAATTTTGCCTTCTCCAGTATTGCAGGCACTCAGTACGACTAAGTTTGCTTGCAGTTTCATATCTAGAATTTCTGCTGCGGTTAGCCAACCGTTGTCGCTACCAGAGGGAGCCAGGGCGATCGCACTTCCCAATCCCCACGAATCATCCAGCAATCCATGTGTTGCCAGATGAATAATCGAGGCCTGGGGCATTTTTTGAACGATCGCAGCTTTTGTACCTTGAGCGCCTGTGATGGCTTGAGTGTTCAGCAGACCCGCGATCGCTCTGGCTTCCGTTTCGGCTCCGGGGAGTCGCGGTAAGACTTGTTGAGGCGCTCCGGGATAGGAAGGCACATTCGGCATCATGGGATTGCCCAATACTAGAGCCCTGCCGCTGTGGGATTGCTTCTGTGCTAATTTCTGTCGTTGTTGCCTGGTTAATGCCAGAACTTGAATCGAGGGGGCAGTGAGAATAGTGTGTTTTTCGATCAAGTAAGTGCCGTTAGCATCTTGGAGAGCGGGGAATGGCACTTGAAAGAGCGATTGTTGAGGAATGAAAATGACGCGGGCATTAGGATCTTTGGGTAGGAGGTAGGCAATGGGCTCGATCAGCAGTTGATGCAGCGTCGGCAAGTCGATTTGGGGGTTGACGAAACCAGTGCTGCGACTGCGAACAGCCAGGAATTCTTGATTGCCAACGATCAAGTTGGCTAGGGAGCGGTTGTGCTTTTGCCAGAGGGGTTTGAGGTCTACCTCACGAAAGGTAATTTCGCCCGTGGGTTGAATCACCCAGATGTAGAGCGCGGATTCCCGCCCTACTTGTTTGCCCTGGATCTCGAAAGTATCGTAGATGATGGAATACTGCACCAAAGTCGCGTTCTGTGCTTTGGCGATTTGGCGAATTTGCTCCTGGTTGGGAGCAGCGGCGATGACCGGATTGGCATCACCTGACGATAAGCGCTGTGTGAGTAGATCGACAAAGGCACGGGCACGTCCCCGTTCGGCAATTTCTAAAGCGGCGATCGGGTTATTCTGAGCCACTCGGACTTGTTGTAAAGTCCGATAAGTGCCAGCTTGTCCTTCAAAGATGGAGACTTGATTCGCATCGTTGGAGCCGAGCAGTTGACGCATCGATTCCCAAACTTGAATCCCATTGAGCAGCATTTTTTCAGCTTCTGTGGAGTTGCCAGCTTTCAAGAGGGCCAATCCAAGGTTGGTGAGCGCTCTACCTTCCCCTAGACGGTCTTTAATTTCCCGTGTGATGGCTAAATATTGCTGTGAATAGTCGATCGCTTTGGCATAGTCACCTAGAGAGCGGTAAGTATTTCCCAAAAGGCCCAGTGCCGTACCTTCCCCTAGACGGTCTTTAATTTCGCGGGCGATGGTTAAATATTGCTGTGAATACTCGATCGCTTTGGCATAGTCCCCTAGAGAGTTGTAAGCCACTCCCAAATTGCCCAGTGCCGTACCTTCCCCTAGACGGTTTTTAATTTCGCGGGCGATGGTTAAATATTGCTGTGAATACTCGATCCCTTTGGCATAGTCGCCTAGGTTGAGGTAAGCGGCTCCCAAAAGGCCCAGTGCATTCCCTTCCCCTCGACGGTCTTTAATTTCGCGGCCGATGGTTAAATATTGCTGTGAATACTCAATCGCTTTGGCATAGTCCCCTAGAGAGCGGTAAGCCGCTCCCAAATAGCCCAGTGCATTCCCTTCCCCAAGGCGGTTTTTAATTTCGCGGGCGATGGTTAAAGTCTGCTGTGCATACTCGATCGCTTTGGCATAGTCGCCTAGAGAGCGGTAAGCGGCTCCCAAATTCCCCAGTGCCCTACCTTCCCCATTGCGGTCTTTAATTTCGCGGGCGATGGTTAAATATTGCTGTGAATACTCGATCCCTTTGGCATAGTCGCCTAGAGAGTTGTAAGCCACTCCCAAATTGCCCAGTGCCGTACCTTCCCCAAGGCGGTCTTTAATTTCGCGGGCAATGGCTAAATGTTGCTGTGAATACTCAATCGCTTTGGCATAGTCACCTAGAGATTGGTAAGCACCTCCCAAATTGCCCAGTGCCGCACCTTCCCCAAGGCGGTTTTTAATTTCGCGGGCGATGGTTAAGAGTTGCTGTGAATACTCGATCACTCTGGCATAGTCGCCTAGATAGAGGTAAGTCGCTCCCAAATTGCCCAGTGCCGCACCTTCCCCTTGGCGGTTTTTGAGGGCGCGGGCGATCGCTAAATATTGCTGTGAATACTCAATCGCTTTGGCATAGTCACCTAGAGAGCGGTAAGCGACTCCCAAACTGCCCAGTGCCGTACCTTCCCCTAGACGGTCTTTAATTTCGCGGGCGATGGCTAACTGTTGCTGTGAATACTCTATCGCTTTGGCATAGTCGCCCAGAGAGTTGTAAGCGTTTCCCAAATTGCCCAATGCCCTACCTTCCCCAAGGCGGTCTTTAATTTCGCCGGCGATGGCTAAATATTGCTGTGAATACTCGATCGCTTTGGCATAGTCACCTAGAGAGCGGTAAGCGACTCCCAAACTGCCCAGTGCCGTACCTTCCCCAAGGCGGTTTTTGAGGGTGCGATAAATTTGGAGTGCCTGTTGCCAGGAGTTCAGCGCTGCTCTTAATTGGCTAGTCTGATACTGTTGGTTGCCCTGCCGCATTAGCCGATCGGCCTCGATTTTACGAGCATCCGTAGTTTGAGCAGCAGCCGGGAGTGGGAAATGGGGAGGAATGTAAAAGCCAACAGACAAAAGGCAAAAGGCGAGGGGAAACAGGAAGCCCGATCGCACTTTACGATTACTGGATTTGAGCAGTTTTAGGGAGAAAGGCTGCATGGGATTTTAGGGTTTGGGTGGCGGGAGTTGGCGCTGTTGTTCGATCGCTCTAATTTGTCGCAATCGATCGCTCCATTCCTTCAAAGGTTCGGCTTCCAAACTAGCAAGAGCATCTAGCAATTCCAGCACAGCCGCTTGGTTTTGAGAAGTCTCAGAGGCTTTGCGCGCTTCGGCGATCGCGTCATACCACAGTCCAGCCTCCGCATACAAGTCGATCCGCTGTTGGGGAGTTTGCGCGGCTGCAAGTTGAGCCTGCAACGACTCCGCAGGCTGCACCACTTGGATTTCTGCCATCGCCACCACATTCATCGAAGAAGCATTCGGATCGCACACCAAAACCACTTGCCACTGATAGGATTGCCCGATCGACAGTTGGGGCAGATTTGGCGGCAGCGAAAACTGCATGATTCCCGGCTGACTCTGCATCTCGGTTTTGTATAGTGGTTGTCCCGTAGAGCTGAACAGGCGGAATTGCAGGGGATGAGAAGTGCGATCGGGTACAAACCAGGTAAAAGTGGGATGCCCAGAAATCGTCTCTCCCACATGGCTAAACGGCACCAAGACAGTCAATCCCGCCGGTGAATTAGCTTCGCAACTGCCGCCGCGAGTGGTATTCGTCCCCGTATCTTTCGGTTTAGAAGGGTTTTGAGGAGGAGTGTATTTTGCCAGCGCTACAGGAGCGAGAGAGAGCGAAACACTCAGCATTAAACTCGCAAGGCCCGCAGAGTAAATGGTTCGACGCTTCAATCCGTGAGTCATCGTCTGAATCCCCTCTGTAACTATTTCTACAGTAATCAACAATACACAAACACAATAGAGGACTGCCCACAAGCTTCGTTTGCGGGAAAGCGCAAAGATATAGCAAGTGTGATATCAATTCCAGTTGGATCGGAATGATTTAACCGCAGAGAACGCAGAGAACACAGAGGAAGAGAAGAGAGAGATGAATGAATAATTCGGATGCTAACTCTGAGGAACCAATTACCAGAACCAGCGCCGTTTGGCTGACCAAGTTAACTCGCACACTGTCCCCCTCGGTACATTTGGGTAGCGCCGAAATGTTCCCCCTAATTGTTTGGCTAAATTGTTTGCCAATTGCGTTCCTAATCCTGAAGGTTGGAGTTTAGAGTTTAGATATTGAGTTGTCTCCCTGTCCCAGTTCGTTTCACCGGAACTCAGCGCTTCTGCGTCAGACGGGTTCCCCTTGGCATTATCCGCCACCCGAATCACCTGCTGATCGCCTTCTTGAGTGCAAATTACGGTCAAGCGAGTAGCTTCGATCGCGTGTTTCCCCACATTGCAGAGCGCTTCTTCCAGAAAGCGGCAGAGTGATCGCTTGTGTTCCAACCGCAGATGCGAGGTGTTCAAAGGATCGAACTGCACAATTTTGAATTTGAGCGTTTTGAGGTAAGGCAGTTCTTGTTCGAGCGTGTTGCAATAGACTTTGTACAACAATTCATGCAATGGAGCCTGCAGGGCCAATTCGATCGCGCTTCCCATGCGAAGATGCGGTTCATCCGTGATCGCATCTCGCTGCACCGATCCGTAAACCGCCCGTAATTCTTCATTCAGGCGTTGCAACTCCGGTAGAAATGGCGGCGGTGTTGCTGGTTCCTGAGCGCTTCTCAAAATCGCCACCAATGTTTGTAAGGGCCCGCTATGAATCGCGTTAAAGGTCTGCTCGATCGCAAATTGACGTTCCTCTAACCGCAGTCGGAGTTCCTGTTCGTGGCGATAAAATAACGCTGCCGTCAACCCAGCCCCATTCAACACGAGTACGAGCAATACAGGTACGATTGGCACCCACCATCCCAAAAGAATGAGCCAGTAACAGAGCGCGATCGGGCTAATACTAGCGATTAAGAGCCCGATCAAAATTTTCCAGGGCGATCGCAGAAATCGTCCCAAACTCATCCCCAAGAGTCCCCAGACCGCAATCCAGAGCGTTTCCCAGCCCTCACCCCAAACCTGAAGCAACGCTCGGCGATCAAGCACCGCGCTAATCATCTGGCTGGTTTCGTGGGCCTGCATTTCGACTCCGTAAATCCGTCCGGGATTGATGCCTGCGAGCGCACCTGAACTTGCCTGATCCTTCGCGCTAAAAGACATCATCCCAATCAGCACAATTTTGCCTCGAATCCAATCCGGGTTGACCTGTCCCGATTTGATTTGCGACAGAGAAAGCACGCGAAACGGCATTGTCCCGCTGCGAACATTCAGCAAAATCTGGTTGCCACCAGCATCCGCCCCCACATATCCGCCAGAGTTTGACTGCACTCTGGTAAATTCAATGCTGCCAAAGCGCTTAGCCTCTGGGTCGCGAATTCCATTACCTAGCTTAATTCCTCGGGTTGCTAAATAGAGTTCTGCCAGCCGGATCGCGAAGGAAAAACGGTATTCCTGCTGGGGATTGTGAGCGCCCAATAAACTGCGGCGCTGGTAGCCATCTGCATCGAATACGAAATCTGCAAAGCCAACCTGTTCGGGTGGCAGGGCGGGCGGAGGTGCGACGGTAAAGCCACTGCGATCGGGCAGGGCAATCTCCACTCCGATGGTATTCTTGCTGCTGCGAAACACCGATGTTAGTTCAGCATTACCCGGCTCAACCGGAATATCGCGGACAATATCCAGCCCGATCGCAGTCGGTTGATAGGCCTGCAACCGTTTAAGCAAATCGGCAATTTCGCGATCTGGAATCGGATAAGTTCTGGCGCGTTGAATATCCTCCTCAGTGATGCCGACAATTACAATCCGTTCATCCATTGGCTCAGGGGGACGCAGCCGCAGAAATCGATCGAACGTCACCAACTCCAAAAACTGAAGCGCACCCGTCAATCGAGCGATCGTCACACCGGCAATCACCATCACCCCTGGAAGCGCTCCTCGCCCCCAAGTCGTGACACCCGCTTTCACTGCTTGCCATTGATCACGCTTCACTAATCAATCAATCCTTCTTCCCTAGCTCGCACTTCCGTTTGAATCCGCAGATTCTTATCATCCTCAGGATACACCTCTAGCACATCTCGAATCTTAGTCCAGTAATACTGCACAGTGCGTTCAGAAACATTCATCCGTTTGGCGATCGCAGTATCCTGCAAGCTCTCTTGAAAAGCAAATTGCAACACCTGCATCCAGGCGGGTTTGAGTTGCAGCCCGTTGCGGATCTCTCTGGGTGTATAAATCCGCTCGTGCAGCGCCCAATCAACCATTGCCAGCAAGTCTTTCATGGGCTGACTCTTATCAACAACCGTGAATCCGCCCATGTGATTGTCGATCGACGGTTTCAGCCAAACTAAAGTCCGAACATGGGCACTCTGCACCACAATATTCAGACTCGGATACTTATCCATCAACGTTTTGAGAAGTTGAAGCCCTGAATTTGCTTGCGCCGTTTCGCCGCTCGTCTGTGGCATCACCAGATCCACAATCACCAAATCCGGGGTCCTCTGCGCTATTTGCTCAAGGGCTGCCTGAGCAGTCGGAGCCGTCAGAATGTCTGCCTCTGGATATTCTTGCTTCAGAATGTTAAGCGTGCCACCTAACACCATCGCATGGTCATCCACAACTAAAAATGTTCGTTTCTGCGGTTGAGGTAAAGTCTGGGGCATAGTTGATTAGTTGCCACACAACATCGTCAGTTTAGGTAATCGTCAACCCATTTTAGATTTGGAATTTACGATTTTCGATTTGTGACCTAGTTGAAACTAGGGGCTTTAAACCGCTGAAACTCTCATTCAAAATCCCAAATCCCAAATCTAAAATCGTCTCGGTCATCTTCTTACAATAGAGGAATTACCTGGCTCCCGTCCTGCATCTGTCCGCCAACTGTGGTTGTGGATCTCCGCAACGAGAATTGCACTAAAGCGCAGTTCTATTATAATCTAGGTTTCCAAGCAAGAATAAAGATAATTTTATGACAGCCGAAGGTTCATATAAAGCCATTACTCACAAGTTAAGCTAAAAGCACTATTGTCAATGAGTAATTTTACTCATCTTTTACCTGTTGACCCAATTA
>NZ_JAUBVF010000037.1:18281-58266 GCF_036705685.1 Microcoleus sp. AT3-A2 | reverse complement strand
CTGCTTTCTATTATGCCATCAGCTTAGCCCGACAATTGTCTGAGTATTTATACTGACTGTAAAAGTGGGATGCTCCCCTTGGCGCCTCTTTTGCTTTCGCGAATTCTTCCTCTGGGAGTCCAAAATTGTTCAGTTCAAATCCGCAGTCAAATTCCGGTTTTTGCTGTTTGGCGATCGAGTTAACCTTACTTTCAATAAAGCTAGCCCGATCGTCTGTGCGATTGGATATTCCCGAGGCTGCTTGCAATTCCCAAAGATTATGTTGAGAGTTGAAAGTCCAAATTTCAGCCGAAGCGACATCGAGATTTCGCACCATTGCCTCGCAGCAGGGAAGCAGGATATCTTCAGGATGTCGGGTGAGGGCAATACCCACATCGGCTACCATTGCTGTGAGGCGAGAAGCTTGGGCTTTTTCTGCTTCCAAACGTTTGCGATCGGTGATATCTTCCACCAAAGAAAGCACGGTAAAAGTATCGCCACTGCGAATAATTGAATTGAACCAGCGACACCAAATTACCTGTCCGCTTTTAGTATAGTTGCGGTTAATTGAAGTATTGCCGTTGCCGGTGGCAAGTTCAAGCTCGATCGCGCTTACAGTTTCTCTATCTTCTTCGCAAACCAAATCTAAATCGCCAAACTGCTTGCCCATCATATCATCGGCTGTCCAGCCAAAGATTTCCTCGGCACGTTTCGACCACTGAACGATCCGAAAATCTTCATCCCAGCCCACCATTGCCAGGGGACTGTTAGCTGCATTCAACCACAATAAATGGTTCGATCGGCGCAACTGTTGAGTTTTCTGCTGCTGCCAGCGGTAATGCCTGGTGATATCTCTACCGACACCCAAAACCCGCATCTGTTTGCTAGAGGCATCCACCGCTGGCGTGTAAGCAGTTTCGTAAATTTTAATTCCGCCGTCTGCCGCCGTCACCTCATGAATTGCCAGCTTTTTTTCCCCGGTTATAAATACTTGTTGCAGACAAGAATCAATCTGCGAGATTATATTTTTCACCGCCAAATTATTGGGGTATAATCTCAATAATTCCTGATTAGTTTTGTTGACTATTTCAGCCGGCTCCAATCCCATCCAAGCAGCAGCGACAGGATTTATCGATAGGTACTTTTGCTGTCGATCGCACTCTAGGAAAGCATCAACCGAGTTAGAGAAAAAAGACTGAAACGAGTTGATAACTTCCTGCATGGGTATTTTTTCATGAGAAAAGCTTAGTATTGTGGAAACCTCGTGTCTAAAGATCGATCGAGGAAACACTCATTAGGCAGTTTTCACCGCCTTGAATATTGATTATTGCTACACAGCGCTACTTGGTCACTTGGTACTTTTATAATCTACTTTCCACGGAACAATTACCGTTTCAAATATTTCACCCGCGATCTCATAGCAGCTTGAGCTACACCCATATTTTTGATAACCTAATCAGTTAAGACGATAGCTAGTCAACTATGTCTTTTGATTAGGGCATAAAGCCCCATCTCTTCCGAGCGGGGTGCTGACTTGCTTAAGCTCTAAAATTTTCCTAAAATTAGTTTAACCCACTCAAATCTTTTTGGGCACTTTACTGCTGCGTTTCCCGGTGCAATTTTCGGCGCTGTTCCCTATAATACAAAAATTTTAAAGAAATAGTATTTTTGGGAAGATAGCTTAATAACAGCAGATGGTCTTTTTTTAAACCAGACCCAGCGGATACAAAAGCGAGATCGAGAGAGGGGGACACGGGGAGGTGGGCAGAGGTTAATCCACAACCTTCGAGAAAAATGCTTAAGAAATGCCCGACAGCTTACCGATTTCCAATTCCCAATTCCCAATTCCCAATTCCCAATTCCCAATTCCCAATTCGGTAATCTGAAAGCGGTTTGGCAGTACGCGAAGCAAAGAACGCAAGCCGTGCAAAGCCATGTAACATAAAGATTGCGATATTTTTCTATGTAATATGGAACTATTAGATACCTTGATTGTGGGTGCGGGTATTAGCGGTTTGAGTTTGGCGCACGCACTTCAAAAGGAAGCAACGAGTGCATCCTCGCTGAAGATTTTAGTCACTGAGAGTCAGGGACGTGTGGGCGGGAACATCACCACTGTGACAGCCGAAGGGTTTCTCTGGGAGGAGGGCCCGAACAGTTTTTCGCCGACGCCAGAATTGATGAAGTTGGCTGTGGATGTGGGATTGAAGCAAGAGTTGATTTTTGCCGATCGCAAATTGCCTCGTTATGTTTATTGGCAAAAAAAGCTGCAACCGGTGCCGATGACTCCACCGGCGATGATTCAGTCTCAGTTGCTGAGTTTTCCGGGGAAACTGCGGGCGTTGTTCGGGGCTTTGGGGTTTGTCGGGCCGGCAATGGGCGCTGGACTTTCGCAGCAGCGTGACGAGGAAACTGTTTCTCAATTTTTCCGCCGTCATCTGGGGCAGGAAGTGATGCAGCGGTTGGTGGAACCTTTTGTTTCTGGAGTTTATGCCGGCGATCCGCAACAACTTAGCGCGGCGGCGGCTTTTGGGCGGGTAACAAAGATGGCTGATGTGGGTGGCGGGCTGGTGGCGGGGGCGCTGCTTTCTGCTAGGAAAAGACCCCCCCAACCCCCCCTTACCAAGGGGGGGCTAAAGACTGTTGCAGACCCGAATGTTCCTAAGACTAGGCCGGGGGAGTTGGGTTCGTTCAAACAGGGGTTAAAGGCTTTGCCAGAGGCGATCGCTGCTGAATTGGGCGATCGAGTGAAACTCAACTGGCACTTGACTCGCCTCCAGCGTACAGAACGCGAAACTTACATTGCTGTATTCTCGACGCCCGACGGACAGCAGGAAGTTGAGGCGCGCACCGTGGTTTTGACAACGCCTGCTTACGTTACAGCCGATTTGTTGCAGCCTCTGCAACCGGAAGTTAGCAGCGCTTTACAAGCTTTTACTTATCCTACGGTTGCCTGCGTTGTGTTAGCATATCCGCAGTCTGATGTCAAGGGTAAATTAGTAGGTTTTGGAAATTTAATTCCGAGAGGGCAGGGAATTCGCACTCTGGGGACGATTTGGACATCAAGTTTATTTGCCGATCGCGCGCCTGCAGGGTGGCAAACTCTCAGCAGTTACATCGGCGGGGCTACGGATTCGGAAATTGGCAATCTCGACTCAGAAGAAATCGTTCGGGAGGTGCACCGAGATTTGTCTCGGATTTTGCTGAAGCCCTCGGCGGCGCAGCCGAAAGTTTTAGCAGTGAATGTGTGGAAGCGGGCGATTCCTCAGTACAATTTGGGGCATTTCGATCGCCTGCAACAAATCGATGAGGGTTTAAAATCTTTGCCGGGGCTGTATTTGTGCAGTAACTACGTTGGCGGCGTGGCTTTGGGAGATTGCGTGCGAAGGGGTTTTGATCGTGCACGAGAAGTGGGCGAGTATTTGCAGAACAAACAATCAGATACTCGATCGATCTGAATTATGGCGTGGGGAGGGCGGGTTTACAAATATCGAGGATGTGAATCAGAGATATTGGTGAACCCGCCCCTATACAGCCTTCTGCCTGGTGTGCCGACGGACGTGCCGGCGAATGCTACTAGGTTGTTGGCTCAAACTTGTAACCCACCCCCCTGACGGTTTGAATCATCGGCATTTGATTAGGATCTAGTTCAATTTTGCGGCGAATTTGACCGATATGAACATCCACCACGCGATCGGCTCCTACATACTCGTAGTCCCACACTTCATGCAGCAATTCCGATCGCCTCCACACGCGACCTGGTTTGCTGGCCAAACAGTACAGCAGGTCGAATTCTAAAGCAGTCAAAGCAACTATCTGACTGCCGAGAATTACCTCGCGGCGAACCGGATCTATTAGTAGCTCTCCAAAAGTAAGACTTTGTTGTTCGGCGGGAGTAACAATGCGTTTGCGCTTCAAAATTGCTGCAACGCGAGCTCCAATCTCTACAAGACTAAAAGGTTTAGTAATGTAGTCGTCAGCACCTTCGGCAAACCCTTTCATTTTGTCAGCTTCATCGGTTCGGCTGGTCAGCATCAACACAAACACGCCCGTGCGTCTTTGCATTTCTTGACACAGTTTGTAGCCAGTTGTATCAGGTAAATTTACATCTAGAACTACTAAGTCAGGATTGAGTTGCTCAAATAATTCCAGACCAGTCTGACCGTCCTGGCCAGACTCAACTTGATAACCTTGCTGGCTCAAAAAACGGTGAATTAAATTTCGGATTGCCGGGTCGTCATCAACCACAAGGATTTTTACAGGGGCCATGACCACAAGTTTGCTTGAAGAATTAGGCAAGAATATTCAGCCATAATAATAGAAAACTGGATACAAATCTCGAAAACATTGAGCTTTTAATAGTTATAGCTCTATTTATAACCTACGCAAAATTTCAGGCAATAAATCTCCAGGAACTTTGGATAAGGCTAAATTTTGGCCTGGCAGCCCACATTCACTATAGAAAGCTCTAATCGTTTTGACAATATAGCTCAATGCTGTTTGCCGAGAATCAGCAGCTTGGGAGTTTGCCGCGGCTTGCAAGTTGAGTTTATCCCCATATGTTAACCCTTTGTCATTGAGATGTTGTCCCCATTCGGCACACACTTGCAACTGGTGGTGCAGTGCAGCTTCTAGATGGCTTGTCTGTGCGACTTTGTTAGCGGCGAAATTTGGGTCGGTGGCTAGTTGATAGTGGGCTAGTCCGAGATTGTTGCGGGCGGCCAAGGCGTCAAAGGTGAGTTGGGTTCGATCGAGCTCTCCGGCGATATCCAGGGCGGCTTCGTAGGCGGTAATCGCCTGCTGCAATGATTCCGTCCGCCCCTGTTTCTGCTGCTGAAACTGGTTCGCCAAATGCCAATAAGCGGTACCGAGATTATTGTAGGTGGCGGCTGCTGCTGCGGGTACTAATTCGCGGGTGCGGTATTTCAATGCTTCGCGGTAGGCGGAAATCGCCCTGACTAGCAGGGGTTCTGAGGGTTCGTGCTGAGCGAGGTTCCAGCAGGCGGTACCGAGGTTGTTTTGCACTCCGGCATAGTTGAGGGGTTCTCGTTCGGGACTGTAGCAGGAGAGGGCTTGGGTGTAAGCTGCGATCGCGCTTTTGAGATATACGATCGGCTCACCATCTTGGGCTAAATTCCAGTATGCTGTCGCCAAATTATTCTGAGCAGCAGCGTACTGCTGAGGCTCCACAGCGGGGTCTAGATCCAGCAGCGCTTGTTGGTAAGCTGCAACTGCGTGTTGCAAGTTCTCTGTCTTGTCTCGATAGCGGGCTAAATCGGCCGAGGCGATTCCCAAATTTTTGTTTAATCTAACGCGGGTTTGGGGTACGGTTTCAGCATCTGTTCGGTTCAAACCTTCAAGGTAGAGGGCGATGCTGCGTTCAAGGCTGGATACCGGATCTGAGGCGTTATGCTGCGTGCGATCGCGCGATAGCATCCAGTAGAGAGTACCGAGATCGTTGAGCAAATCGGAAATTGGCGGTAGGCTGTGGGACTCCTGGGCGTACTGAGTTAAATTTTCTGTCAATTGGGCAATCAGCCGCGCGCATTCCTCAGTTAGTGGTTGATTTTGCTGCGAGTTGGTGTCAACGTCGAGATATGCAATCACTTGTTCGATCGCACGAATGGCGATTGTCAGGTTTTGCTCTGAAACGTCTCCGCCCAGAATGCGATCGCGGTAGTAATTTCCCAAACCGTGATAAGCCAAAGCCAATGCTTCGGAACAACACTGATGTTCTTGCAGCAGTTCGATGTATTGCAGGGTTTGCAGTGGCAGAAAATTCTGCTCTGATGCGGGATTATTTTCCGCTTCCAAATCCTCAGAAGCCGCTGCTAGCACCAAATCTGCCAGTTGGACAGATTTAGAATCAGGCGCTGGGGACGGAGAATGGGAAATTGGGGATTGTTCGTCATCTGCCAGTTGGACGGATTTAGAATCAGGGGCTGGGGACGGGGGATAGGAAATTGGGAATTGTTCATCGGGAATTGGGGATTGTCCCGACAAAGAAGATATTAAAAGTTGGTTGCCAAAGTCTCCGCTGTCCCGCAAGTTTCGCAAGTCTCCTGAGTTCCCGAAGTCCTCAAAGTGCCCGAAGTCTTCCTTAGCTGGAGTTGGTTCGCCTTCAAACTCAAATACTCCGGTTCGCCAGTGCCAAAATTCCGGGGCCGATTGTTCGATCGAACTTAGCCAGGGGCGCGACACCCACAGCAACAGAGTAGACTCGCACAATTGCAGGTTTGCTTCGATGTCTCTCAAATAGCTCAGGAATGACCACTGCACGGCTGCTGACTGCCTGGTTAGGTGTTCTGCCCCGAGAATTTGAAATCCCGGCAAACGGCTGTAGCTGCCTCTGTTTTGCGGCGGTGGGTGTTGGCTCAGCCACGCGGCGATCGATCCCCAAGGATTTGGATCGCTCAAGTCGAGTTCCAAACTGACAAATCGGGGGTAGTTGAGCGGGGAGCGAGGATCTGAGCCTGCGCTCTCTGCGGCTAATTCTGTCTGCAAGCGGGCTGCCAGACAGTCCCGCAAGCACAAGTCGTCGCAGGCGGCAATAAAAATTTGACGGCGTAAATTGAGGTCGATCGCCTGTTTCAAGCGTTGGTAGATCAGCTTGTTCGAGCTAGAAACTTTTTGGGAAGGAATAGACATCAGGATCAGCCGATTTTAGATTTTAGATTTTAGGTTTTAGGTTTTAGATTTTGGATTGTAGATTGTAGAGTTGAGAGTTGAAATCTCGATCGCTCATACCTCACAACTAAGCCCCGAAGGCAGTCAATCGATTTTAGATTTTAGATTTTAGATTTTAGATTGAAGCCTTGACCCCACGGATAAATTCGGCGACTTTTTTATCGGATACAGGTTTTTTATTTCTGGGTCCTGAGTTTGTGCGTTGGAATGAATCCGGGGGCTTGTATCCTGGATGCTTGATTGTCAATCGCACCGATGATGACTAAAGGATTGTAGATTTTCAATTGGCAATTTTATGTGGGTGGCGAACCAGTGTGATTAAGTGCAACCCAAGTCCCTGATCCCGACAGCCAAGAGGAAAACACCAAATTTATGCTTGTCTTATTTAGCTTTCCAGCTCGCTCGGCACGCTTCAGGATTGTCGCAACTACCTGCTTTTATTGAAACACAAAAACCATGTTTCCTTGGGAAAGGAAAACATGGTTTCTCGAAGGATTATTTAAAATTGCGATTTGAAGCAGCTTTGAGTCTCAGGCCAGTTTTCAGACGGAGGCAGCCACGTACACCAAACCGGCGACTAACATGGCTGCTGCAATACCCATGATGATGTAGTTGCGTTGCTGATTTTTGTTGGGAGGTACGGCTTCATACACCTTCGGCTCTTTAGCAAAGTTGTTCAGGCGTCCATCGTCATCTTTGATGTAAGGCATCAGTCACAATCCTTAATATTTTTGATGCTTACAACTCTACCAAAAAAGCGCCCAGGAAAATTCAGGAATTTATTTGGATGTGACAGTGCCTGTTTGGGGAGAAGAGGCGATCGCGTAATCTTTGATCGGCATTCTGCCTGCTAAGTACGCCATCCGCCCCGCTTCTGCTGCCATGGACATTGCTTTTGCCATTGCCGGGGAATTTTGGGCATTGGCGATCGCGGAATTAATCAACAGTGCATCGGCTCCCATTTCCATTGCTCGGGCTGCTTCGCTGGGCGTTCCGATCCCCGCATCGACAACCACAGGAACCTTCACCGTGTCAATAATTATTTGAATGTTGGCCGCATTGTTGATCCCTTGCCCTGAACCGATGGGGGAACCTAAAGGCATGACTGTCGCACAACCGACTTCTTCGAGGCGTTTTGCCAGCAGGGGATCGGCATTGATGTAGGGCAAAACGGCAAAACCTTCTTTAACTAATTGTTCTGCAGCTTCCAAAGTGCCGATCGGATCTGGCAGCAAATATTTAGCATCGGGAATCACTTCTAACTTGACAAAATTATTGTCTTCTTGCCCTAAAAGTTTCGCCATTTCCCGACCTAAACGAGCTACTCTAATTGCCTCATCCGCAGTTTGACAACCGGCAGTATTTGGCAGCATCCAAATTTTAGTCCAATCGAGAGCCTCTGCCAATCCTTCATGGCCGGGAGCATTTGTTTGCACTCGCCGCACAGCTACGGTAACAATTTCGCACCTGCTAGCGTTGACACTTTGCTGCATTTCTGCAATGCTGCGATATTTTCCCGTCCCCGTCATCAAGCGAGAATGAAAAGTTTTACCGGCAATAACCAGAGGTTTGTCTAAAGATGGCATTTCTGTATCTACTGGATAGCCAAAAATGCTGTACTCAAGTGCCTCTTCCCAGTTTTTTCTGCCTCCCAGCATTGCTTCAAGCTGCCAACCTTCTTTATTTGTCAGCTCATCGCGGGTAACTGCATAAAGAATTTGCCCAACAGTTATCAATTTGGCATCTCGCGGCATATTATTTTTTAATCCTCTTTGTATAATTTCTTCAAACTCATTAAAAACGTCTTCCATTTTCCCATTCCTCCCTAGTAATTTCTTGAGATTCTTCGCTATTGAATACTAATATAATGCTCTGAATCCGTTGTGTGTCGTCCCAATAAAAAGCTTTTCTGATGCCGTCGTTTACCTTCCAAAACTCGTAACTCTTTCGGTTTACGTGAAAAATAACCGTTACTGCACCTTGTTTTTTTGCTCTACTGATGCCTTCTTGCACTCGGTCTCTGATGTTTTGAGTTTGTTCTGTCAACTCCTTAAATTCGCAAATCTCACCGTCAATCTCAGCATCTGGCGTTCTCACACCCTCTGCTGCTTGCTCGCTCAAAAGTCTAACTCTCTTTCCCATTTTAGCCAAAACTTCAGCGACAAAACTTTCGGAATTATTAAGATTATGGTCTTGGTGGACGAGTACAAATCCGCCAGCTATCTCATCAAAATAATATCGCCGATATTCTGGCTGGGCATTTTCGTAGATGGCTCTGCTTGTCTCGATATATTCTGAATTCACCTTTATTATACTCTCAATAGACTCCGATCTGGTAGACTTAAATGTATGAAAGCAACTGTTGAGCAACTGGCAGAAATTGGGATATTTGCCAGCTTAAACCAAACTGAATTAGAGCGATTGCAAGAACATACAGCAATTCGGAGTTACCGACAGGGAGAAGTTGTGATGTATGAGGGCGATCGCATCCCCGAAAAATTATACACTCTTTTGAGCGGTTCTCTGCGGGTTGCAAAAACAGCGGCAGCGGGCAAAGAAACAATTCTCCGCACTTTATTTCAGGGAGATATCTTTGCCGCACCTGCTTTGCTAGGCAACGGCATTGCCCCCGCAACGGTGACGGCAGAAACTGATGTGGAAGTTCTTACCACAGAACGGGAAGTTTTGCTAGCAGCAATTCGGGAAAATCCTGAGATTGCTTTGCGAATATTGGCGGTGTTTAATCAGCGGTTGCAGCAACTGCACGAGACTGTACACGGTTTGGTATCGGAAAGGGCGATGGTGCGGCTGGCCCGATTTATTCATTACTCTGGCGTCGAGCAAGGTACGAAGATTGCGGATAATAGTGTATGTTTAGAAAAACGTTTTCCCTACTATCAAATTGCTCGCAGTATTGGAATTACCTACGAAGAATGCGTGCGGTTATTTAAGAAACTCAAGCCGTTTGTCTCCTACAGTCGAGGCGGTAAAATTATTGTATTGGATTGGGAAAAATTGGAGGATATAGCCTCTGGAGATGAAATAGACTAAATGTTAACATCCCAATTCTTTTAGGGCAGGTTTCACAAAGAATATTTGACTGCAACTCACTATCTATATAAAACCGCCCCAAAATCTGTGAATCGGGGCGGGTTTATGAGATTATTGATTTTAGGCAATTAGGGTTGGTAAAACCTGCGCCTACAGAATAATGAGGGCATTAATGAGGCTCAGAAAGTGTCAAGATAAATGCCAAATTTGACTCGGCTTTCAAAGCGTGGAGAGCGCGGGCGGGCAGAAAAACAAACACCCCCGGTTCCAAGACAATATCTTTGCCTTCCAATGTCAAAATTCCCTTTCCTTCGATTACATTAACTGTAGCATTGCGCGGCGAAAAGTGTTCTGCAACTTCGCTACCCGCAGCCAGACAAAGTAAATTGTACTGACAATTATTGTCTTTGATTAAAACTTTGCTCGACACTCCGGCGGCGGGATATTCAATTGCGTCTCGGAGTTGGATTGCTGAAGATTGTAGCGGTAAAAGAGTAGTAGTCATAGTTTTTGACAATTAATTAATTTGGTCACAAGTCTCGAATTTATCAGTGGCTTCACTTTGTTCAATCGAAAATCGATTGACTCGGTTAAGATGGTTTTTTGGCAGACATAACGATGTAGCCTAGATCCTGTTGGTAATGCTGGAAAACTCGACGCATTGCTAAGATACGATCGCGAATTTGCGATCGACTTAAAATATTCCACACAATCCGCACAGTACCCAAAAACCCTTCATCTTGCAGCATTCGCGACAAATTCAGGAGTCCCATCGCCCCGGTTTGACACTTTTCTACTTGCAAACCCGCGTTTTGGTAAGCAGCAATCCAGCCCGACTCAGACAAAGGCGTTGAATTAGCCCGCGTCACTTCTGATAAAGCTTTGTGAATTTCTGATTCTCGGTTTCTAGCTAAAAGTTCGTGAGAGAGAAACTTGCCGCCTGGTTTTAAACGATCGCCAATTCCCGATACAATTTTAGCTTTCCCTGACGGCGACTGCATTGTGAGGATAGCTTCAGCCAAAACCCAATCAAACTGTTGGGAAATCCGATCCAAGTGAAAAATATCTCCTTCGACAATTTCCACTCGATCGCTCAAACCTGCTGCTGCAACATTAGCACGAGCGCGGGCCACACTCTCTGGATTTTTCTCAACTCCCACTACTTTTACGCCAAAACGTTCAACAAGGGCGATCGAACTATATCCAAAACTAGCAGCCAACTCCAAAACAGTCTCCCCAGGCTGAAAATCCGCCCATTCAAATAACTGTTCCGTAGCAAGTTTTCCCCCTGGCCTCAGCATTTTCTTGCCAGCCGCCGCGAGCACTTCATGTCCGGGTGCAGTCTTAAAATTGAGAGCAGTATTGGTCATTGAATTGACCTCCTATGTAACCTTACTCTCAGTTTGCCAAATTTTCCCAAATCTTTCTATGATCTAGCTCATATTCAAATTATCGTAGGCTGACGAACCCTACAATATCTGGAATTATATCATTTCCGCCCCTCAACAATTCGGACTGTTTTTGATTACCCACACGGAATCTAACAAGGAACGAAAAATTTGAGAGTTTTATGACTTACGCCAAATTTCCATATCAGCGGGACAATCACGGGGATTATCCCTACAAACGCCCTATTAAGAAACAATTGTCTCATTACGCTCTTTAAAACATTGCTGCAACACAGAAATAGGCAGCTCATTCAATTGACCAGATCGCACAAATTCAGCATAAGTATCAGCCTCTATTGCCTGCAAATCCCCTTCTAGTTTGTCGATAGTCATCTGTCGCAGTTCAGGAGATCGATCGTACATTTGGTTGATTCCTGCTTGCAGCAAGTTTAATTTTTCTTGAAGCTGACTCACGAGATGATTGGAAAACTCAGGCTCGATTCTACGATCGCCCGATACTTCAGATAGATGCTTGAGAACCCGATTGAGAGCAACACGTTGGGCGATCGCCTCCTGATACTGCTGGCGCAACTCCTGGTTGCTCAACAACCCCAATTTTTCCAGCAGCGCCTTGGTGGTTAAACCTTGTACTAGCAGCGTAAATAAAACTACGCCAAACACGATCCCAATAATTTTTTGCCGTTCGGGAAAAACCTCCGGCACACTCAAAGCTAACGCAATCGATACAGAACCCCGCAATCCTCCCCACCAAATCACAGTTCTATCGGCTAATGAAATTTCAGATTTTGCCAACCTATTGCTCAACCATCCTAAACCAAAAATAGCGATCGCTCGTGTCACAAACATCGCCGCCACAGTTATGCCAATCACTCCTAAATTCGCTTGCAAACCAGCAAAACTAATCCGATCGCCAATCAGCAGGAACATGATCGAATTTACAAAAAACGCCACAAAATCCCAAAATTGTGTTACCGCCAGTCTGGTACTGGGCTGCATACCGATACGAGAGCCGAAATTGCCAAATATCAAGCCCATCACCACCACACCAATTACCCCAGAACCGCCTAAATCCTCCACAATTATATAAGTGCCGTAGGCGGAAACTAAGGTTAACGATTGCTCCACCAAAGGTAAATCAAACCGTTGGGTGAGATAGGAGATACCAAAACCGATCGCACTCCCGACAGTAATCCCAATTCCCACAAAAGCTAAGAAACGCCCCACCAGAAATGGGATGCCAACTTCATCCGTCCCTAAAGAAAATCCCACCAAAAAACTAAAGGCAACAACAGCAATGCCATCATTAAATAAACTCTCACCCTCCACCAGCAAAGCTAGGCGTTTTTCAACTCCCAATTCCCGGAACAATGCAATGACTGAAACAGGATCGGTAGCAGATATACTAGCTCCTACCAACAGGGCGATTGCTAAAGAAACTCCAGCTATTTGGTTGAGAGCAAAAGCCACGCCAGCAACGGAAATCACAACACCCAAAACCGCATAAAGAGCGATCGGCACTAAATCCCGCTTGAGTTTAGACCATTCCAGATTCCAAGCAGCTTCAAACAAAAGAGGCGGCAAAAAAATCAACAGAATCAGTTCGGGCGAGAGCGACACCAATCGCACATCTATAAAAGCCAAGCCCAACCCGACAATTACTAAAAGCAGCGTGTAGGGAATTTGGCGCAACCAGCCCCATAGTTGCGGCAGTATTGCCACACTTAAGGAAACTAATAGCACTAAAAGAAATTTCTTCAGATTGCCCTCGATAGTCGCTTCGTTAATTAGAGTTTCTGGGGTCATATAATTAGGAATCAAATAGTTAAGGCTTCGGTTTCGAGCGGGACTTATTCAGTGTCGATCGCCGCACTTCTTCAACTTGACTGACTTGAAAAATTAGGGTGAATGGTTGACCCATTTCTTTTTCGACAAATGCTTCTAAAAGCTGTACTTGTTTGGGTGTCAAAGCTTCGCTGCTGCGAACAATCAGACGAACCTCCGGCGGTTTTGTCAACCAGTTAGTATCAGTTTTAATCAGTTCCACCCGTTGAAAAGTGATAGTTCGGTTAAGCAACGCCCGCTTCAGACTGGCTTCTAGTTGCGCTTGCTCGATCAATTCCGCAAAACTCACCCCCAGAGGAATCACAAGTATAGTCGTCAATCCTAGCGCCCACAATAGGGCTTTACCGGCGCGATGCAGGGGCGTGTAGCCGGCCATTAAAGAGGTTAGCATACAGGAGAGAGTAATCCCCAGCAAATTAGTAAGATACAGGAGGCTTGCTCCCAAACTGAGCGACCAATTAGCTTGAGATAAGCCTAAACCTATAACACAAATTGGCGGCATGAGAGCCACGGCGATCGCAGTTCCCGCCAGAGTAGCAGAAACTTTGGGCTGAACTTTCGCATAGCCGCTGATTCCCCCAGCGGCGATCGCAATTCCTAAGTCTAGTAATGTAGGTTTAGAACGGGCTAGAACTTCGCTCCCAAAGTCGGGAAGTTGTACCAAAGCTCCCAAAAAACAAGCTAGAAAAATTGCTAGCACCGTCCCGACTGCTAATGCAATTAAACCTTTGCGGAAGAGGAGAACGTTACCTTCTACCGCTCCAAATGCTAACCCTCGGATTGGCAACATTAGAGGCGCAATGATCATTGCACCGATAATGACGGCCGCACTGTTGGCAAGCAGTCCAAAGGTGGCGATTATACAGGAGCCGAGAATTAACACAAGATAGTTAATATCTAGGGTTGATTCTTCCAACAAGTCAACTCGTATTTGCTTTAAATGCTCTCGAGGAATCCTGCTCCTGGTGAAATATTTAAGACGATCTCGAATATTGTTGAGCAAAGTAATCTCCTTAAGTCGGTGCATTATATCCCTATTCAGGTGCGATCAGTCGATTTTAGATTTTAGATTTTAGATTTACTCTACCAATTTTAGATTTACTCTACCAATTTTAGATTTTAGATTCTCGATTTTAGATTTACTCCACAGATGAATCGAGGAGGTTGAACTAGGCTCTAAAATTTTGGGTGGCTCACCACAAGAGTCGGAGACTTGTATCCCTGTGCAGGTGCAGGCAAAACAATCAAAATCCCAGCCAGCAAGTTTTCGAGGATGTCCCAGAACTATAAAGCAATTGCCGCGCCAGTAATACCCAGCAGTTGCATCAAATCCCCTGCCTTGAATGACGGGATGGCGATGAATAACGCGATCGGAAATAATTGATTTATAATCAAGATATATACTCCACCCAATAATACCGAATCATGCTCGCAGAAGCAAACGCGACACTTTGGCCTAGTCTAATTACTGTTTCAGCATTAATTCTCTACTTCGTTGTTACCATCAACGTCGGCAGAGCTAGATTCAAATATAAAGTTTCTCCCCCGCAGATGACAGGAAACCCAGACTTTGAGCGAGTGGTGCGAGTTCAGCAAAATACCTTAGAGCAAATGATTCTATTTTTGCCCTCGTTGTGGCTGTTCTCGCAATTTATCAGCCCAATTTGGGGCGCCGGTATCGGCGCAGTTTGGATAATTGGACGCATTTTGTTTGCTTGGGGTTACTATCAAGCTGCCGAAAAAAGAGGGGCAGGATTTGGCATTAGTACCTTAGCTACTTTAGCTTTGCTTGGTGGGTCTTTAACTGGCATAATTATGTCGCTGCTGAAGGTTTAAGCGTAAATTCCGATCGACATAATTGTTTTTCTACTCGTTTCCAGGCTCAGCGTGGTAACGCAGATCCGGAGGCTCTGCCTCCAATTTTCCTGCTGAAAAAGCGAGTCAGAGCCTCTCGACAGCGGTTCCCTGGCAGAGGCAGGGAACCAGCTAAATTCAAGTATTTCAATTACTTTCAGGAGTAAATATGTCAGAAACCAACAAACCCGTATTTGAAATTAACCCGAAACTTTTTCATCAGCTTGTCGAGTGGCAAGAAAAACTTGAACTAGAAGATGAATTAGCACGCGAGTCAGAAGCCGAGAAACCAACTGAGGTAAAAACTCCTCCCGACAGTGATGAACAGCATTCTCAAACAGATAATTTATAGCTGGTGGCTAGCAGCATCTTTGGGATTTCCGGCTGCTGTCTCGGCTCAATCGCTGACACCCACCCAAATTCAGCAAGTTAATAGCGGTTTGTTTCGTTCTAACTCTCAAGATTTCTTTGAGCAAGGCTATCGCCAACTGGAAAGAGAAATCGCAATTTTGTTGCAAAAAAATGTAGCTTCCGAAGACCTGATTCTGGAGATTGATGAAAAATTGCTCTCTCAGATTTGCAGCAAAAAAATTAAAATATCCTCGCCGCCTTCTGATACAATAAGTGCTGCACAGATTGCTGATTTTCAGAGCCAATTAAAAGACATTTGCAGACACAATTAAAATAAAAGTGAGGTCAATATTCAAAGTTTAGTGCTAATGGATAAAGAGGCAATGGCAAAGTTAAAAACAGCCATGCTGGAAGCGGAAACCGCTGCTCATTTGGCGGCTATCATTATTGATTATACTCATGAGGAAATAATGATAGTTTTTAAGGAGCTAGAATGGGAAGAGCAGGCTAGAATTAAAGGTATTTGGAAGACAGTATGGACGGGGGGGGCTTAGGAAGATTATGGTTAGCCAATTAAAGATGTTGGTGAACCCGCTTCTTGTATCTTGAAAGCGGTAGATTGTGATTGACTGTTGGGTGGGGGCGGGTTTACGAGATTATTGGTTTTAGGCATAAATTGTTGGTGAACCCGCCCCTACGCGATTGGTGTCCGTTAAATCAGGGATTCGAGGCATAATTGGCGGAAATGATCGCCCCGTTGCTCGAAGTTTTGGTATTGATCGAAGCTAGCACAGGCTGGGGAAAGCAGCACTACTTTAGCATGATTTTGTTTGCCTAATTCTGCTGCTCGCGGGATTGCTCTTTCCATTGTTTCGACAATTTCCCAAGCGTTGTAATTTGCTTGTTCGAGCCGATCGGCAAAAATACCTGCCGCATCCCCAATTAGCAACACCCCAGCAGCTTTCGCCTTGATTGTATCAATCCACGCGCGATCGTCCCCTTCTTTGGCGTCGCCGCCCGCAATTAAAATCGCCGGTGCGCTCACAGAAGCCAACCCGACTTGGGCGGCGTCATAATTAGTAGCTTTGCTGTCGTTGATGAAATCTATGCCTTCCCAAGTGCAGATGTGTTCGAGGCGGTGGGAAACTCCGGGGAATTTAGCGATCGCCCGGGCGATCGCACTTTTATCTATCCCCGCCAAATTAGCCGCCGCCACCGCCATTAACAAATTCTGCAAATTGTGTTCTCCCACCATCCGCAAAGAATCAGCAGGCAGAATTTTCTCGCTTTGAGCTATTACCCAACCATCTTGAATATAGGCTCCAAAATCTGTATTTCCCAACAGTTCTTTTTCACCTTTGACGCTCGTCCAACACGCATCCGGCCAAACGTCAACTCCTTGTTGCCGCAAACAAGGATCGTCGCCGTTGATTACTTGCAATTCAGACTTTTTCAGCAAATGCGCTTTAATGTTGTAGTAATTTTCTAAAGTTTTGTGGCGGCTGAGGTGATCCGGCGTCAAAGTCGTCAAAACTCCGATTCGCGGCGCTACAAACGGCGAGGATTCTATCTGATAGCTGCTAATTTCTGCGATTACCCAATCCGGCTGTCTTTCAGCTAAAGCTAATTCACACGCAGCATAGCCAATATTGCCGCAAGCGGGAGCGTAAAGCCCGGCCTCGGCAAAAATAGCAGCAATTAAAGCCGTAGTAGTAGTTTTGCCGTTAGTGCCGGTAATTCCCACCCAAGGAGATTTGAGGTAACGCCACGCGAGAGCCATTTCTCCGATTGTTTCAATGCCTAAGTCTCTGGCGCGCACTAATGCTGGACTGTCCCAGGGAACGCCGGGACTTACTACTATTAATTCTATAGATTCGACTGGTTCAAAAGATTTACCTAACTCCACATGAATTCCTTCGTTAGCGAATTCCTGTTGCTGTTCGAGCAAGTTTGGGGAAGATGAGCGATCGCTCAGCGTTACTTCCCATCCTTCGCGTTTTAGCAGTCTTGCGGCGGCAATTCCTGATTTTCCTAGTCCAATGATATGAGCGATCGGCATAAGTTTTGTGTGTGATGGAGCGAACTTCCCTGGTTTTATAAGTTTATATTTTAACCTTGAATTGGTTGTTGACTATTGGCCATTTTGCTTATTTTTTAAGAGAGCGATCGAACTCTGCTGATACTCGCGCGCTTCCGCAACAATCCTAATAGATTTACTCGGTTTATTCGTAAGCTTTAATGCTATTCCGATTCATATTTTTAAGAAGTACGTTTCTCAAGTTGTTTTGCCTGCAGGCCCGCTCGTTTTCCCCAAGCCCGCCAGGGGTTGAAAACCCCTGTCTAACAGCTAAAGTCAGTTAAAACTGACTGAAAAGTTTGGTATGTATGCGTTTCAGTCCTGATAGCGAGGACTTTCGCTCTCTCGACGGGGGTTTCAACCCCCGGCGGACTGAAGTGGAGGTTTTCAATCCCAGGCGGACTCAAATATTTTAAATTCTAACTTTTCACGATCGCCCCAAAGTCCGCCAACACCCGCGCGTGATTCCGCAGCAAACCCAGTAAATTCAACCGATTTTGCTTAATTTCGGGGTCAGAATCCATCACCAAAACGCTTTCTGGCCCGTCGAAGAAGTTGCTGACAGTTGGAGCAATCTCAGTCAAACTATCTACCAACTGCTGGTAATTGCGAGTTTGTTTAGATAGCTGCGTTTGCGGCACTAACTGCACGACTGCATCGTAAAAAGCTTGTTCAGACGACTTTTGAAATAACTCCGGTTTCACCGCCGTTTTCGGTTCCAATTGTATTTTATCCAAATCACCTTGAGCCGCCAAACGAGTTGAACGATTGACTGTTTCGTAAATTAGATCCAAAGTCTGGTTATTGCGGATTTCTTGCAGAAAAAGCGCTCTTTCCCGTGCGTCTAACAAATCTCTCAATGCTCGTTCAGTATATTCTGGGTCGTTTTCTCCTAAAACTGCATTTACCAAATCGTAATCTACATTTTTTTCTTCTTGCAACAAAGTCCGAATTCTTTGCAAGAAGAACTCGTATAACTGAGCCAGCAACTCCGTCGGTGTTTCCGGGCGCGTTGCGGTAAATTCGGCAACAACTTCTGCGAGCAACTGGTGCAAGTTTACTGGCAACTGAGCCGCCCAAATAATGTTAGTTATTGCATTGGCTGCGCGGCGCAAAGCGAAGGGATCGGATGAACCAGTTGGCAACATTCCCAAACCGAAGATGCTGACTAATGTATCTAATTTGTCGGCTATTGCGACAACTTGACCTGTGATAGTTTGCGGCAAATTGTCGCCCGCGCCTTTGGGCAAATAATGTTCAAAAATCGCTGTGGCTACTTCTTCCGATTCGCCACTTGCTAAGGCGTATTTCTGCCCCATGATTCCTTGCATTTCGGGCAGTTCGTAAACCATTTGGGTTACGAGGTCGGCTTTGCAAAGTAAGGCTGCTCTTGCTATGTAAGCTTGTTCTTCGCCTGTGATTTGCAGTTGATTGGTGATGAGGCTGGCAATCTTGCACAGACGATCGACCTTTGCGCGCACTGTCCCCAAATCTTCCTGGAAAGTAACTTTTTCCAACTTGGGCAAATAATCCTCTAGAGGCTTTACTAAGTCTGCTTTGTAGAAAAACTGACCGTCTGCCAATCTCGCCCGCACTACTCGCTCGTTACCGGCGGCAATAATCGCCGCTTTAGCGGGATCTCCGTTGGAAATTGTAATAAAATAGGGCAGAAGTTCAGGATAACCCGGGTTTTTTAGAATCGGAAAATACCGTTGGTTTGTAACAATAATTGTGGTGATTACTTCCGGCGGCAATATCAAAAATTCCTCGTCAAATTTGCCGACAACTGCGTTCGGCCATTCTACTAAGTCGGTGACTTCTTCTAACAAATCTTCGGTAATGTCGGCGTAACCGCCTTGTTTTGTTGCTGCGGCTTCTACTTGTGCTTTAATTTGATTTTTGCGCTGGGTTCGATCGACCTCAACGCAAGCAGCCCGCAGACACTCGACATAATCCTCGGCTTGGGGAATAGAAACCCCTCCCAGGGGCGTAGGGGGGGTGTATAACACCCGGTGTCCTTGGGAAATTCGATCGCTCTTGACCGTATCAGAACCGCTCACCAATGTAATTGGCAGTACAGTATCATCCAACAGTGCCACTAGCGATCGAATGGGGCGCGGAAACTTTAAATCTCCGTCGGCCCACCGCATAAATCTTTTGCCTTCTAACTTATTAATCCACTGCGGCACAAGTTCTGTCAAAATATCCGCACTCATCCGCCCCGGAATCTTTTTGAGCACAAAAACAAAATCGCCTTTATCGGTAGCGCGAACTTCCAAAGCATCAATTTCTACGCCCTGCTTTTTCGCAAAACCTTCGGCTGCTTTCGTCGGTTTGCCATCTTTAAAAGCCGAACTTGCGGGTGGCCCTTTTACCTCTTCTTCTCTATCTAATTGCTGAACTGGCAGCCCTTTCACGAGAACGGCCAAACGCCTCGGAGTAGCGTATACATTAATAGAGTCATTTGTCAAGGATTCTTCTGCCAGCGTTGCAGGTACAAGTCGCTGCCACTGCTGGACGCTGCTTACGACAAAAGAGGCGGGCAATTCTTCTGTACCGAGTTCTAATAAAAAGTTAGGCATATCGCACCGTAATGGAATTTTGTTTAGGGTAATTTAAGGTAATTTATCCGATCGCGTGTTGGCGAAGCCCTCGAAGAGGATCGTATATCTGAAAAATACTCAAAAATCCAGGATACCACGTAAAATCGGGGGTGAAAGACAATATTCTCGACAGCCCATGACCTTGGCGGAAAGACTAGGACAAGATTGGAAGTCTCGACTGGAAAAAGATTGCCCGGACGAAAATTCTAGCACCCGCGAGAGTGTTGTCCGCTGGCTGTTGGGAGACAAGCCCGAAAGATTTGACACTCTTAGCCCAACTCAATTGTCTGTCGCCTCTGGGGCGATCGACTTTTTATATCGAATTTTGATTTCTCGGTATCTGGGAGTACCGCCAGAAAAAGCTTACCGCAACTTGATCGGGCGGCTCGGCGGTTTGGTGGTGCTCCGGCAAAAAATCCAAGCGTGGGTTTCCCTGAGTCGCGACAGACAGCGGAGTGCGGTGGAGGTACTACAAGAAGTGATTCAGGAAATGCTCAATTCCGATCGCTACCTGCAGCAGCAAGTCGCCTGGATTGCCGAATGCACCTCAGACAGACGCCTGCGAAATGCTTTGCTGCTAGCGAGCACAGAAGAATACTGCTTACGGCCGATTCGCAACCAGCCGCTGTTGGTGTACCGTTTTGTCAACTACCTGCGGCGTTCCCAGCGGGGCGGGTTGACCCAAGTGCCTGCGGGAGACTGGGTGCGGCTGGTGTCGGAACAGGTTCTACCCGACGATACAGACGAACCGCTCAGCCTGCTAGACGAACAGGCGATGTCCGAGTATCGAGAAAATCAAGCTTGGGAAGAGCAGCAAACTCAGCGGCAGATTGTCCAACAAGAATTTGAGAATTACTTGGCTGCTGAAGTCGATCCCTTGGCTTCCCGGTGGCTGCAGCTTTACCTGCAAGGTCGTTCCCAAGAGGCAATTGCCGAGGATTTGAAGGTTCCGATCAAGCAAATTTACCGCTTGCGAGAAAAAGTCAGTTACCACGCGATTCGGGTTTTTGCGGTCAAACAAGCACCGGAATTAGTCGCCAACTGGCTGGAAACTTCGCTCAAAGAACACAGTTTGGGCTTGACTCCGGCTCAGTGGCAGCAATATTTACAAGACCTCACGCCGGTGCAGCGGCAGTTGGTAGAATCGCTGAAAGCAGGGAAAAGTGTAGAGACGATCGCATCTGAATTAAAGCTGAAAACCAATCAAGTCATCGGCGAGTGGAGCAAACTCTATTTAGCAGCTCAATCGCTCCGCAACGAGTAGATTGGTAATGGGTGGCGGGCAATTGCTAATTGTTAATTGGCGGTAGCATTTTTCAGAATCCGCGCTACAAATCAATTCCCTCACAACCACAGAGTTCTGCGAGTTTCCCCGTGGAAAACCGCGCGATGCCCCTTGTATCAATTCAGGTTAGATCGATCGGGATGTTGTAGCGCTGCCGTGACGCTCGCGCTTTGAGACGCTCATAGTCAACTCTCTGAGTTAAGATACTACCAGCACGATCGACTTTTGAGGATTTTTTAACCAATCCTAAATTCAGCGGTTGCCCGTAAATCATCGGTTGTGGTGCATCTCTAATACTTGTGCATTAAAGACATAATTCTATTGTTGCCAGCCACGGGCATCAATATCGGGCGATCGATGATAGTGGGTCTAGACTGCGCTAGTCATCATCTAGTTCTCAATCTTTTGGTAGAATTTAAGGCTGCAATACAGAAGGGAGAAAATTCTGGGACTAAGGATTTTTCTTTAATAAAAGCTTCCGGTTGTTAGGCCAATTCCTCCGTCAGGGAAGTTGCAGCGTTTAATTTTATCGCATCAGGTTGGTGCGTCGCGCTCGATCGCGCTTCCAACTACAAAGCAGCTAATGGTACATACATCTTCAACAGACTCGGCAGCTACAATGGACTCCGATCGAATCTTTCACCTAATCGACACTGTTGTCCCCTTTGAAGCTTGCCTTTACTATCAAGTTTTGCCTTTATCTCTAGAAGGTAATCTGTTTAAATTGGGCGTAGTCGATGCCCAAGATGACTCCGCCTTGGACTACGTGCAGCGGATTTTAGCTTACATGAATTGCTCAGTCACAACAGAGCAAATTGCCTCGGAAACTCAGCGCTCGATGCTCTCAGCTTACTTGCTGCACGGGAACCAGCTTCGAGAACCCAGCCAGACAACCGCCGAAGCAGCCCCAACACCCAAAAATCCCGCACCAGCAACTCCAGGCCCCAATGCAGCAACGCTGCTGTCTGTGCCAGAACCCTCGATGCCAGCTCGTGAGCGGTTTAAACCTGCTGGCGCTGAGGTTCCCCCGACACCGACACAACTATCGGTTTTGAATGTCGAGGCCTTGCACTTGTCAAGCCAAGTGGAAGTTTTGGCAACTTTGCCCGCGCCCCAACTGCTGCAAGAATTGCTCGGTAGAGTGCTGCGAGAGGGTATCGGCCGCCTGTTTTTTGAGCGGCACCAGTCCCAAGGCCGCATTCTCTGGAGTCAAGATGGTGTTTTGAAATCGATGCTCGAGGGTATCGATATCGTCCTTTTCCAAGAGGTCATCGACGAGTTGAAGCTGCTGACAGGTATGCCTGTTTGCTCCGTGGAACACCCCAAACAAGTCGAAGTTGAACGCATATATCAAAACACTCATTTGCTGTTGCGCTTGCGGGTAATGACGGTGGGTGGCAAGGAAGAAGCGACCCTGCAAGTTTTGCGGGGGGCAGCTTTGAGGTTTTACCAGCAGCAGCAGTTGTCTACTTTGAGTCGGGACGCACTGCGGTTGGCAGAAGAATTGCAGCGAAAAGTGAATCAAATTCGCGATCAAACTCGGCTTTCTCCTATGCCTTTAGAGGGGTTGCCCGCTTTGGAACAGGTGGTTAGAAATGTGGACGACCAAATTGAAGCTTTGCTGCACGGACAAAATCCCGATCAGCCTTAATGAGCTATAGATCACTGTTTTGAATTTTTTTTAACTCACATCAAGTCCGGTCAAATAATAATAATTACGTTTGTAGTGAGGACTAAAGTCAAGCGAGTTTTATGATAACTCAAGTCTTCATTACAAACCCATTTGATTGCAAGTGTGCGAGGTGACAGCATATTATACCAGTTCCCCAAAAGAATGGAACTTTATGCCCGTACTCTAAACCCTGGTAGTCATCAGTCATTCCCAATCTAAAATCTAAAATCTAAAATCTAAAATCTAAAATCTAAAATGGTATTAGCCGTGTTCAAAAACATCCTTGTACTGCAATAAATCCAAACTCACAAAAACGGGCAAACACTGAAAACATTGCTGTGCAATTTCCCAGCGTTCTTCTCGCTGCAACATAGCAGTCAACTTTTGTTTAGCGCTCAGCAAATAGCGGACATCGTTAGCAGCGTAGCTGAGTTGCTCGTCTGAAAGATGCTCAAAATTTCCCCAGTCAGAACTTTGAGAAGTTTTGTTGAGTTCTACTTTTTCCAATTCTTGGATTAAGTCTTTAAGTCCGTGTCTGTTAGTGTAAGTTCTCGCCAGTTTGCTCGCTATTTTTGTGCAGAAAACAGGTGCAACGTCAATACTTAAATTGTAACGCATTGTTGCCAGATCGAAGCGCGCAAAGTGAAATACCTTCTCAATATTTTCAGCTTCCATTAGCTTTTTTAGATTCGGCGCCGCAGTCTGGCCTTTGGCAATCCGTACCGCCGCAACTTTACCTTGCGGATCGCACAACTGAACCAAACACAAGCGATCGCGCCACGGTAGCAAACCCATTGTTTCCGTATCAACGGCGATCGCCGGCGCAGTCAAATAATAAGATAAGAGAGAATCGGGAATATCACGATCGCACACTTGAAAATCTGGAAATTCCATTATTGGTAACTGTTGACTGTTGACTGTTGACTGTTGACTGTTGACTGTTGACTACCTTCTTTCTTCTTCCCTCTTCCCTCTTCCTGACATCCGTTACATCCGCCCTTGCGAATCCGTTGCCGAACTTCCTTCTTCCTTCACTTTACCGACTGCGAACAAAAAGCTGAGTAAAATAATACTCGCCTTTGGCATTTTTTGCAACCCCAATACCTGTCACATTAAACTGACCTTCCATATTTTTGCGGTGGCCGTCACTTTTAATCCAACCCTCAACAGCATTGCGTACCGGGTCGTTGTAGCCAAAATTGTAAGCAAGATTTTCAGCTACACTTTTATAAGGAATCGTAATTGCTTTCGCCCGCCCATCAAATCCATCGTGGCTAAAACTTACTTTACCCTTAGCCATATCTTCGCTGTGAATTCTTGCTACCTGACTAATTCGCGGATCGATACTCAGCGGTGGCAACTTTTTAGATGCTCGGTATTGATTTATCTGTTGGTTAACCGCTTTTTCTAAGTCAGTAATCGCACTCGAAGCAACATTAGTATTCATGGGATTTTGTGGCAGCGATCGCGTAGGAAGGAATGTGTCACACTTAGGCAGGATTGTCAACAATCCCAAGCAAATCGAAATCAAACCTTTGGACATGAAATCAAACGAGAAATAAAGTTAATTGTTACGAATTCCTACAGAGCGATCACCCCACATTCCGCTAACCTAGATATTCAGAACCTTCGCTACAGTGTTCACGTCTTTGTCGCCGCGTCCGGAACAGTTAAGCACAATGCGCGGATTGTCTGTTAGCTGCGGGCACAGAGTCTCTAAATAGGCGATCGCGTGAGCAGTTTCCAAAGCCGGAATAATCCCCTCCAACTGCGAAAGCCGCTGAAATGCGCCCAGCGCTTCTGCATCAGTTACGCTATAATATTCAGCTCTGCCGGCATCCTTCAAATAACTGTGTTCCGGCCCCACGCCCGGATAATCCAAACCCGCACTAATCGAGTGTGGCTCAATCACTTGACCTTCATTATCTTGCAGCAAATAACTCATCGCCCCGTGCAGAACTCCCACACTTCCCTTAGTCAAAGTAGCAGCGTGCTTATCCGTATCTACACCTTCGCCCGCTGCTTCAATACCAATCAATCTGACAGTTTCTTCCCCGATAAACTCATGGAAAAGACCCATTGCATTAGAACCGCCGCCGACGCAAGCTAATAAAATATCCGGCAAACCCCCCCACTTTTCCTGACACTGAGCCCGCGTTTCTTGACCGATTATCGCATGGAAATCGCGCACCATCATCGGGTAAGGATGCGGGCCCGCCACGGAACCAAGAATGTAATGAGTTGTCTCCACATTTGTCACCCAGTCGCGAATCGCTTCCGAAGTGGCATCTTTCAGCGTTCCCGTTCCCGCCGCCACCGGCCGTACTTCGGCACCCATCAGCCGCATTCTAAACACATTTAAAGCCTGTCTTTCCATGTCGTGAACGCCCATGTAGACAACGCATTCTATACCGAAACGAGCGCAAACAGTGGCGGTAGCAACGCCATGTTGACCGGCACCAGTTTCAGCAATTACCCGCTTTTTGCCCATGCGTTTTGCCAGCAATGCTTGAGCTAAAGCGTTGTTGATTTTGTGAGCTCCCGTGTGGTTTAAATCTTCGCGTTTGAGGTAAATTTGCGGGCCAGTTCCGTCTGCTTTAGCGTAGTGCTCCGTGAGGCGTTCGGCGAAATACAAAGGGCTGGGGCGGCCGACATAATCTTTGAGCAATTGTTGGAGTTGCTGTTGAAATTCCGGTTCGCTGTTGTATTTGTGGAAAGCGGCTTCTAGTTCAAATAAAGCCGGCATCAGGGTTTCGGGGACGTATTTGCCGCCGAATTTGCCGAATCTGCCGAGGGAGTCGGGGCGTTGGGCGCTGGTTTCGGTGGTGAGATGCAGGGGGGTGACTGTCACGAACTTTGTGGGGATAATGGGACAGATTTTATTATATCTAGTCGATGGGGCTGTGGGCGATCGGGTAAGTTCTCATTTCTTGGTCCCAGCTATGCCGCTGTCATTCCCTATTGCTCCAGTGTCGAACCTTTTGTAATACAATTGTGAACTTTCACCTGACTGGGCAATTGCTCCGCTAAAGCTTGAATGTGGGTAATTACCCCAATTAATCGATTCTGTTGTT
The DNA here is from genome assembly GCF_036705685.1 of Microcoleus sp. AT3-A2. NCBI lineage: Bacteria > Bacillati > Cyanobacteriota > Cyanophyceae > Oscillatoriales > Microcoleaceae > Microcoleus > Microcoleus sp. AT3-A2. The sequence continues at coordinate 32,382 of NZ_JAUBVF010000037.1, read as the reverse complement.
GCAAAGAGACCAAAATCTGAGTGACACTTTCGAGAGTCTCTGCATCCAGAGTGCCAAATCCTTCATCTAAAAATAGACTACCTAACTCTACTCCCATTGATAATTTTTCTGATAACGCCAGAGCCATAGAGATCGAAGCTGCAAAAGTTTCACCGCCGGATAAAGTTCGCAAACGTCTACTTTCACCGCCGTTCCAATTATCTTCTACCTCATATTCACCATTTTGAATCAAGAGCGAGTATCTCGACTCAGTTAAGTTCCGCAGTATAATTGTAGCGCGGGAAACCAACTCTTTTTCCAAACTTTCTATAACAAAAGCTAGAAATTTATCCGACTGCAATCGATGCTTTAACGTCTTATATACTTGCTCTTTAGATGAAATTTGTGTTTTTTCACTGTCAAGTTCCTTGGCTTGTTGTAATTTATTTGTTGCAGTATTAGTCCAGACAGATATACTGATTAATTGCTGATTAGCTTCATTTATTTGTTTGTCAGCAGATTCTTTCTCAATTTTCAGTTGTGCTAGTCTTTCCTGATTTGTTGTTCTGTCGCCAATTGTGTCAGTTATCTCATTGAGCCGACTTGACAAGTCACCTGTTTTACGAGCGTAATCGTCAATCGTATTTTGCCATCCTTCTTGTTGTTCAGGATCAGCTTTAGCGTCAATAAACTCTCTTTCAGTAAAACTAACTGCTTGTAAATTCGCAGCCCATTTTTGCTCTATTTCTTTACATTGATTTCGATCGTCTTTAGCAGAATCTTGGGTCTGTTTCTCTTCAGATTCTGCTTTAATTGCATGGCGTTCAGCAGCTTGAAAAGAATTTTCTACCTCAATCTGTTGGCGCTCCAACTGCTCCCTATCTCGCTGTAGTCTTTGGTTTAGCTCTTCGTAAGGTTTGCCCTCTGTTAATTCATTGAGTTGACTCGTCACTTTCTGAAGTTGCTGCTCCTTTTGCAATTGTTCTGCACTGGCACTTTGATACTCTGTTAGTGCCTGTTCATAAGCAGCCTTGGCAGACTGACTCAATGATTCGCATTCGCGTAAAGTGGAAGCATTTCTTTCATATTGAGTCAAAGTTTGACTGTATGTAGCATCTTGTTCTTGTAGGACTTGACGTTCTGATTTCAGTGCTTCTGCCTCCCAGTTATCTGATTCTAATACAGCACTAATTTGTTGTTTCAGTGTATTTAGTTGGGATTCACTTTCCGCTATGTCTTGGCTGTCTTTCAACTCTTGCTGCTGTAAAGTTTCTAAGGTGGCTTCAGATCGACTTCGCTCTTGTTGAGCGGTCAATAACTTCGTTTCTGCTGCGTTTTTTTGCCGTTTCACTTGTTCTATATCATCTGTCTCATCTCCTAGTGGCAATAGATTTTTGTTTGAGTATGTGTGACTGCAAACCGGACAACTATCACCATCGTGGAGTGTCAGACGCAAGGCGGCGGCATAGTTGTTCTGAATCGCTGTTTCTAAAGCAGTCCGCGCAGATTCAAGACAGAGTTCTGCCTCTTGGAACTTAATAAGTGTAGCTTCACAATTCTGAGAATTACTTAACTTGTTCTGAGTAGTTGTTTCCAGGTTTTGGCGAAGTTTAAGCGTTTGACTAGAGATTAATTGCCAGCTAGTTAGCCATTCAGTAATGTGATTTAATTGATCTAAGCGCCTACCACCCGGTTGAGATAAAGTAAGGGTTGTTTGTGAGTTTTGCCATTGCAATTTAGCCTCTTCTTGCTGAGTTTCTGCATCAGCCAAGCGTCGTCCTGACTCATCTCGATTATGCAATCTTTGGGATGTAATGTTTGCTGCTTTTGTCAGATCAGCTTGATATTGTTTTCGATGCTCTTCATAAATTTTAGCCCTTTCTAAGTTTAGTTCGAGAGCATCCAGCAAAGTTTTCTTCTCAGCTTGTTGGTTGATAAACTGTTCTCGTTTTTGACGTTCAGTTACTAAAATACTTTGAGCTTCATTTGAATTTTTAACAGCATTTTGTAGTAAACTGTCAGAGCGTTCTGCTTTATTGCGAGCATCGCTCAATAACACCCAATCAACTTCTAAATTATTAGCAATTTTAGCTAGCTGCAACCGCTGTTTAACTAATTCGATCTCTGCTGCTTTTTTTTCTATATCTGATAGCTCGTCGCGTAACTGCGATCGCCTCTGAATTTGTTTAAATAATTCTTCCTCAATAGCCATACTATTTCGAGCTTTTTCTGCCTGTAATTGGAGTTGAGGAATTTCTTGATTTTCTAGGATAGCCAGTTGCTCTTGCTTTTGCCTTATTTCATCTTCACTAGGAGCTTGAATAGTAGCAAGTTGATTTTCGATTATTTCGCGGTCTTTTTCATAATTACGAGCGCGTTCACTTGCTTGTTTACTCATATTCTCTAATATCTGAAACCCGCCTAAATCCCGCAATAAATTCCGACGCTTTGGAGCATCTCCTTTCAGAAATTCATCAAATTGACCTTGTGGCAGTATAATAACCCGAGTGAAGGTTTCAAAATCCATCCTTAAGATATCTTTTTCTAAAGTGCGATGATCGCACCTTTCCCACTTGCCGTTTTCCAATCGATCCAAAAGGATCTCTACTTTCGGAGAACTAGCACGATATCGCCAACTTCTCACAATTTTATACTCATTTTTCTGGACTGAAAATTGAAACTCGACATTGAATCGATCAGCTCCTTTACTGACCAATTCCTGTGACTCAAATTTTCGGGAAACTTTGCCATAAAGTGCGTAAGTAATAGCATCAAGTAAAGAAGTTTTACCCGCACCTGTTTTTCCAGTAATCGCAAACAAATCAAGTTGTGAAAAATCGAGAGTTTGACGGTTGCGAAAACTAATAAATCCTTCTACAGTTAGTTTAATTGGGCGCATCGTTTAGTTCCTGATATAATTCTTTAAAAGCTTGTAAAACAGACGGTTCCAGAGTTTTCCCTAGTTGTTGACTCCAGTAACGCTGAAACTCTACCACCATATCGAACTGGTTAAATTCTCCCACTTCAATATTTGGTTCGAGTGGCGCTTTTGGATAGCGGGGTTCAATGATTAATGCTTGAGTGCATACTTTTCTTACTTTATCTGCTAAACCAAATTTTTGACTTTCGTTCAATTCAATCACAAATTTCAAAAATCCTGAATGTTCTCGATTTTCTTCTAAAGTCTCATCTAGGTTATTCCAATCACAGTTAACCACCTTTAAAGGTTTTTGACAAGGGATAGATATAAACTCAGTCAGAGCCGGACGACCTGGTTCTAGTGTTACTAAATTAAATCCTTTTTCCTCACCAGCTTCTCCAAAATCTACTTGAATCAAGGAACCACAATAATAAGTGGGTGCTGCGTTAGGAACTTGTTGAGGTTTGTGGATATGACCGAGAGCAATATATTGAGCTTCTGAAGGAAGAGTTTGACCAGAAAGGCTGTAGGTATCTTTTGTGTAATAGTCTACCTCCGAATATGCTCGTTTAGCCCCGTCAATTGTCAAATGTGCCATTACCACGTTGACGCTGTTATCTTGAAAGCCCCTTGTTAAGCTTTGAAATAGGTGAGCAACTGCCTGCTTATAATGTTGCCGCTGTTGTAAATCATCCTTTTCCCACAAGTCTTCCGCTTTCAACAATCTGCGTTCTGAAGCAAAAGGCACAGCCGCAACACACAATTTACCACTTTTGGTATCGAGTTCAATCAAGCCTCCCTTGTCCATGTTTTTAGGTCTGCCTAAAGCTTTAACGCCGACATGAGATAAGAGTAGAGAAACCCCATCAATGCGAAGTGCTGAGTCGTGATTTCCTGCGATGACAACCGCTGGTATTTTAGCATCTCCTAGTCCGCAAAAAAAGTCGTAAGCAACTTTTTCAGCTTCAGCAGTAGGACTTGGAACATCAAAAATGTCGCCAGCTACTAAAACTGCATCCACTTCTAAAGATTTTGCTTGTTTGAGCAACTCATTTAATGCAAAGGCAATTTCAGGAGTCCGATCTACCCCTTTAAGTCGCCTTCCCAAATGCCAATCAGATGTATGAATTAAGCGCATAATGTTTAAAATTAGAAACGGTCAATGTCTTCTTCTAGTTGGGCAATTTCTGCTTCGCTAACCAGGACTTCACTCTGACGAGTAGCATAGGCGGGAAAGGGAAAATTAATCAGTAGTGGTGCTGGTACTTCCGGCTGATGAACAAACATACTGCCGGATTTGAGGAGTAACGCTCGTTTGCGGCAAGATCCAGTCAGAAAGTTATATTCCGGGCGTTCTGCTTCAGCAGAATCGAGCCTGCCCACGACCCGAATTGCAGCTTGCCCAACAACCCTGCGCTCAACTTCTGAGGCAGTTTGTTGTGCTCCGATCAGGATAATTCCTAAAGAGCGACCCCGTTCTGCTATTTCCACTAATAAGTTTTTGATTGGGCTGCGGCCTTCGCGGGGTGCGTATTTGTTCAATTCATCTAGAACAATAAATACGACTGGATGTTGTCCCCGTTTTTCTTTCTCATAGAATAGTTTTTTCAGTAGCACTCCCACCACAAATTTTTGTGCTTGTCCACCCAGTTTATTAATGTCAACAATGGTAATTTGATGTGCCGGTGCGAGGGGGTCTAATTGAGATTTAGCCATGATTGTTGGGTCTAAATCCCCCCGGATTAAGTGGCTCATTTCATTTGCCGAACCCCACAAGCGGCGAATCAAAGCCTCAGCAGTTGCAGGGGCATTGCGACCTAACCAACTCTCGTCTCGAGTTTCCACCAGTTTGTCGAAGACAAACTCAATTAAGTCTCTAAAAGTTTCAACTTTCTGTTTTTTTGTTTTTCCATAAGCATCAACTTCTAAATGAACTCCTAAGTGGCGGTTAGCTTGTTTGTCATTCCGATCGTTAGCTTCGGCTAACCGTGCCAGCCGTTCTTCTACCACAGAAACTAAAAATCCCAAATTGCCTCGTTCCAAGTCTTCTCCAGCGAATAGAAAGCTGAACAGGCGATCGCGACACAGTTCCCGAAGACTCCACAAATAAACTGCAATATTATCAGTCCGCTGCTCTATGTGCGGATCGAGTTCGGTAGTTCCTTTCTTGGGAGCGGCGCAAAAACGGATATCCTTGAATGGTTCAACTGGCACTCCTAATGTTTGATAGTGCAACTGATCTTCTGTCCGCAGTTTGCTGTTATCCTTGTCCAAGAAAAATAAATCTTCACCTTTGACATTGAAAATCAATGCTTTTGTGTTAGCGCGACTGGCCCCTAAAACAGCAGATTTTAAAATTGCATGAAGTATAAATAATGCGTAAGATGTTTTTGTAGCAACTCCCGATATGCCTGAAATATTTATATGAGCTCCTTTTTCGCCATTGATGAAGTCAAAATTCAAATAAGCAGGGCTACCGTTTCGCATCATGCCTGCGGGAATGCGTTTTTCCATCCCATCAAAGTACAAAGCGCGCTTTAATTCTTCGTCTGTAGCAAGCAGCACAGGGTCTCCAGGCTGCGGTGGCAAATATTCTTCTGGTTCAATCCTGGTTACTTGAATGTGGCCAGCATAGGACACATTAACAGGTAAACTTCCATTTTTGACCAAAAAGGTATCAGTATCAAACTGCGTTCCTTCGTATAGAGTACGAACGCGATCTACAATGCCATAAAAGCTAACAATTCCTGCACCATCTGGTCGGCAAGTTTGCACTTCGACAACATCATCAAGTCGCAGGATTTGACCGGGCAAAACAGCTACCCAAAAATCGAGGGGCGTAGCTTCTTGAGTTCCTAATACAAAGCCAAGAGTTGTTGTCATTTCATCACTCCTTCCCTGGCTAAAAAAGTCCGCAACCGCCGTTCAATTACTCCCTTGTCGCCCATGTGCCGTCCGAGTTCTTTTTCTAGCCCGCCAACAGGTGTGAGGTTTTGGGGGGCGCGGGGGTCGCGGGAGGGATGGGAGGCATACTGCGGAATTAAATATGTACTTTGATCGGCCATTTCTGTTGCTTTATTTAAGGGAACTTCACCATATAAATCTAATCTGACAATGCCGTGCAGGTCGTGATATCCTAATTGTTTATGGTTGATCTGCGGTTGACCCGATCGCAGATACCAACTCCAGTGGCGTTTCGGACTTTTTTGTTTCCCTATAGAAAAAATTGGAGTTCGTTCTCCTAACTGCAATTCCCAAAGCAGTTTGGCACTGTCTCCGGTTAAATAGGCTTTGCCCATTGTTTTTACGTAGCCCAATGTAGATTCAGGAGCTTTATAAGGTTTGTGTAGCAGCGGACCGTCTCTGATAACGAGTACATCTGGATCGACGATCGCGAGTTTCACAGCTAATTTAGCTTCTTCCTCGCGCATAGCTTTTTGAACTAGCGCAATCGGCTTTTGAGGTTCGCTTTCAGCATCGGTTATGTACGTACTGTAAATAATTTCAGCCCCGCTTCCGAGCGGGCAGGGAACTCGTGTCGGGGGAATAGTTTCGCTGTGGCTGATACCACCAATCGCGATCGCTCTTTTGACAATCAGCTCACTTACCGCAGCTCTACGAGTGGCGCGATCGACCAGTACGGCACCGACGGCAATCGTAGCAAAGGCTCCGTACAAGATTTCGTTACCATTTTGGCCGATAAAACGAGTGTCAAGCCGTCGGCGACCGTCAACAAACAGAATCCTATTAGGAAGGGCTGGTTCGCAACTTGGTCGGCGTCCCACCCACTCATCGCATTCGACATTTAGGTCAATTGCATCGTCTAAAAGTGAATCTTCTTGGTTTAGACTAATAGGGGTATCATAGTCAGTCCCCCAAGATTCAAGCCGAATGTTATATTTCTGCCATAAATTGATGGACAACGTGTTTTTTTCTCCGTTAAGAGAGAGGATGTCATAATTTAAAAATATGCTTTTTATAAAAGCATATATTCCAACCAAAGTCAAGCTTTAGTTGGCTACTACACAATAAATGTTCAATTCCTTTGATGGTAAAAGTTGGCGGTTTCCCGAATTTAAGGCGCGTTCCGAGCGATCGCAACCATACCCCAATCCGCTAAAACTAGAAATACCAGTAAAAAAAGTTCAAGCATCTTAACCTATGGCAGCATCCAAACGCAAAGATTCTGACAGCAAAACAACCGAGGGCAAACGAATTGTTTACTCCGAATTTGGCAACATAGACAACTCCGCGGCCCTCCAACGAGGAATACAAGAAATCTCCCCCAATCAACAAAACCTCAAAATCGAAGCATCCCGAAAAGGACGCGGCGGCAAAACAGTTACAGTCATCAGCGGCTTTCAGGAAAAACCCGAAACATTAGCAACTTTAGCCAAGCAGCTAAAAGCCCAATGCGGTACTGGCGGCACAGTCAAAGATAATGAAATCGAAATTCAAGGCGAACACAAGCAAAAGCTGCTAGAAATTATCACAAAATTAGGCTACAAAGCTAAAATTAGTGGAGGGTAAATTAGTCAATATTCCTCAGTGTATGGGCGGGACGGGTTTATGATATACTTAGTTTTAAACATAGATGGTTGGTAAAACCCGCCCCTACATCGCGCAAATTATACGATCGCGAATCAACCAGAAATGATATTACCAATTACCGCCAATTTTTAATGTACACTCGACCTTTAGCTCGTTTAATCGAACAATTGCAGCGCTTGCCCGGAGTCGGCCCGAAAACAGCCCAGCGGCTCGCTTTACATATTTTGAAGCGACCGGAAGAAGAAGTGCAAGCCCTAGCTAAATCTTTGATTGATGCCAAACAGCAAGTAGGTTTCTGTCAAGTATGCTTTCACTTATCTGCTGACCCTGTTTGCGAAATTTGCCGTAATACCAACCGCGACAGTCATACCCTTTGTGTAGTGTCAGAATCCCGCGATGTAATCGCTTTAGAAAAAACGCGGGAATATATGGGTAAATATCACGTTGTTGGTGGTGTTATCTCGCCGATGGATGGAATTGGGCCGGAACAATTGAACATTCAACCGTTAGTGCGGCGCGTCAGCCAGCAAAAGATTAAGGAAGTAATTATTGCTATTAGTCCCAGCGTGGAAGGCGAAACTACTACTCTTTATATCGGTCACTTATTAAAACCTTTTACCCTAGTGACGCGCATAGCTTTTGGTTTGCCGATGGGGGGAGATTTGGAATATGCCGATGAAGTTACATTGGCTCGTGCTTTGGAAGGAAGGAGAGAGTTGGATTAGTTCTTCAATATTATTCGGCGGTTGAAACTGCGACTACGCAAACGAAGTCCGCCTGCGCGAACTAACAGCGGACTAACAACAGATAATAAGGCTACACTAAACTAAGTTACCGATAGTGAAAAATCATGGCTAAATTCGATCGACCTTTAAGCTACCCCACAACCCGCAAAATCGACCAAACAGACGACTACCACGGCGTCAAAGTACCTGACCCCTACAGGTGGCTGGAAAATCCCGACTCAGAGGAAACCCAAGCTTGGGTGGAAGCCCAAAACGCAGTCACTTTTGCCTACCTCAACGAAATTCCGGCGCGGGAAAAAATCAAACAGCGCCTGACTCAACTTTGGGATTACGAGAAATACGGCATACCTTTCAAAGAAGGATCTCGCTATTTCTACTACAAGAATGACGGTCTGCAAAATCAATCCGTACTCTACACGTTAACATCTCTCGAAAGCGAACCTAAAGTATTAATTGACCCCAACACTCTCTCAGAAGATGGAACCGTTGCTTTGGGCGGTTTAGCTATCAGCGAAGACGGCAAATACATGGCCTACGGTTTGTCAACTTCCGGTTCCGACTGGCAGGAATGGAAAGTCCGTGAGGTGGCAACCGGCGAAGATTTATCAGACCATTTAAAGTGGATTAAATTCTCAGGAGCCTCCTGGACTCATGACGGCAAAGGCTTTTTTTACAGCCGCTACGACGAACCCAACGAAAAAAGCAAGCACGAAGACGTTAACTATTACCAAAAACTGTTTTACCACCAAATCGGCACGCCGCAATCTGAAGACGTATTAATCTACGAGCGACCAGACCAAAAAGAGTGGGGATTTAGCGGCGGCGTCACGGAAGACGGGCGCTACTTAATTGTCTCTGTTTGGCAGGGAACTGAAACCAAAAACTTGATTTTTTACAAGGATTTAACTGCACCGAAATCAACCGTTGTAGAACTAATTAGCGAATTCGAGGCTGAGTACAGTTTCATCGACAATGAGGGCTCTCTTTTCTGGTTTCAAACAGACTTGAATGCACCGTTGGGCCGCGTAATTGCGATCGACACCAAAAACCCACCTCCCTCATCCCTAGCTGGTGACGAAAGTCAAGAAAAATTCACAGAAATTATCCCCGAAGCAGCAGAAACCCTCGGAGGCATTGGCCTGCTGAACAATCAATTTGTCGCTTCTTACCTGAAAGACGCCTACACCCAGATTAAAATCTTCAACTTAGACGGCTCTTTCGTGCGAGAAGTTGCATTGCCCGGAATCGGTTCGGCGGGAGGATTCAGCGGCAAGCGGCACGACACCGAAACCTTTTATGCTTACACCAGTTTCACTGCACCCAACACCATTTATCGGTACAATATGGTGACAGATGAAAGTACGATTTATCGGCAGCCCAATGTCGATTTCAATCCCGACGATTACGAGACAAAACAAGTATTTTACCCTAGCAAAGACGGTACGCAAGTACCCATGTTTATCACGCACAAGAAAGGCTTGCAGTTTGATGGCAATAACCCCACCTACCTTTACGGCTACGGTGGTTTTGGCATCTCGCTAACTCCGAGTTTTTCTGTTAGCAGGATAGTGTGGTTAGAGATGGGCGGAGTTTACGCAACAGCCTGTTTGCGGGGAGGCGGCGAGTACGGCGAATCTTGGCACGAAGCAGGCAAAAAGTTGAACAAGCAAAACGTGTTTGATGACTTTATAGCTGGCGCTGAATGGTTGATAGAAAACAAGTACACCAAACCTGCCAAATTGGCGATCGCAGGTGGTAGCAACGGCGGTTTATTAGTAGGGGCTTGCATGACTCAGCGGCCGGAATTGTTCGGTGCAGCGCTGCCTGCAGTCGGCGTTATGGATATGTTGCGCTTCCACAAGTTTACCATTGGTTGGGCCTGGACTTCTGAATACGGTTCGCCGGAAAATCCCGAAGAATTTTCCACAATTCACGGCTATTCTCCCCTGCACAACCTCAAACCGGGAACGGCTTATCCGGCGACAATGATTACAACTGCCGATCACGACGATCGCGTGGTTCCGGCCCACAGTTTCAAGTTTGCTTCTGCTTTGCAAGAAACCCACGCCGGAGAAAAACCAGTGTTAATTCGCATTGAAACTAAAGCGGGACACGGGGGCGGCAAACCTACCGCTAAAGTGATTGAAGAATTGGCTGATGAATGGGCTTTTTTAGTGCGCGAACTCGCTATTAACGCTTAGCAAGCCGCGTTAGAGGGTGCGATCGACGCAGTTTGATGATTTAGATAGAAAGAGGCTGTAAAGGGCGATCGTACTTTTTGAATTCAAGGGCGATCGTTCTTTTTTGGCACCGCAATCCTGGTATTAACGTATATAATTTGTCAACTTTTTGTGTTAACTTTTGTAGCGTTAAGTTGCTATTATTACATGGCTGTGAGTTTACTGCACACCCAATTAGTATAAGTATAAATCTCTAGAAATACGGTACTCTCAACTTTTAAGAGCGATCGCACATCAAAGTCAAAATCTGCCAATTTTTAGGGAATTAATATTTTCAGTATATTTACGGTTCAAGCTGTCTGAGCCAGCCTCGGTATCACCAGACTCAGAACAGCGGCATGAGGGGTGTGACCCCTTATGCTGATGAATCCGTAAGTAATTTACCATATAACTAACCTTAGACCTGAGATCATTGTTCCCAAAAATAGAGCATCTTGGCTAATACAAAGGCTGTCACCCCTTATTCATGTTAAAATTTGCAGCCATCGGCCGCATCAGGACATCCAAGGGCGATCGCAGTAATTCCTGTCTAATGATTGCCTAACATCACAAATAACAAATACAGGTAACTATTATATCTTGTCACAAATTAATTTTAAAACTTTATAGTTGAATGTTTATCGTCATCTATGAAAAGGGGTAGGTTAAATTTAGCCACCAAATTAACCAAAAATGAAAACCCTCCCAAATCTGTCAAATTTGTCATCTACACAAGCACGGAAATCTACCAACATGGAGACTAAAATCTTGAGACAAGCTAGCCATAAAGCAGAGACCTCTCTCCAAATAAATCTAGCGATTGTGGATTCAAAAGTAGAAAACTACCAAGAGTTTCTCAGGGGAGTGAAACGCGGTACAGAAGTAATCCTGCTCGATAGAACCCGGGATGGAATCGAACAAATTGCCGAAATTGCAGCCTCGCGGCACAGCCTCAATAGCATTCAAATAGTTGCTCACGGCGCATCAGCATCAGTAGAAATCGGCTCAACAAAACTCCATATTCACAATATAGAAACCTATTCCAGCCAATTGCAGCAGTGGGGTAAAGCTCTCAAAGAAACAGGTAGTATTCTGCTGTTAAGTTGCAACACAGGCGCCGGCGAATTCGGCATCAAATTCATACAAAAACTCAGTGAAATAACAGGAGTAAATATTGCCGCTTCCAACAACCTAACAGGGAGTGCAGCATTAGGTGGCGACTGGGAATTAGAAATTACTACAGGACAAATAAATACCGAAATAGCCTTTGAAAAAGAAGTCCTAGAAGGCTACACATCAGTCCTGGCTACCTTAGCGGCTGAAGAATTTAAAAATTCAACCGTAATCGGGCCTTGGATATATGGAGTTGCTGGCACCTCCGATCAACCAGGCTTAACGGCAGGTAGTACACCCAACAGCAGCGGCGTTATTCCCGCTTTAGGGATTGGCGATCTACCCGGAAGCGGTACTTTGAGATTAACATCAAATAAGTTTGACCAAGCAGCTTTTGTTATCTACAATAACCCCATCTCTGCCACGGAGGGTCTGAGAGTTACCTTTGATTTCTTTTCCTATAACAGAGGTACTGCTATTTATCCTTTTGGACCACAGGATGCGCCTCTCCTTGGTGCCGATGGCATTAGTTTTTTCCTCATTGACGGAACAGCTACGCCAACAGCAGCGGGAGGCTATGGTGGCTCTCTCGGCTATGCTCAAAATACTAATTCAAATTCACCGGGTATTGTAGGAGGTTATTTAGGTGTAGGATTAGACGAGTTTGGCAATTTCTCCAATGGTACAGCAGGGCGTTTACCGGCTAATCCCCCAGTTCCGGGGCAGGCTCGACCTGATGCCGTAGGACTTAGAGGCAGCCAAAGCACAGCTTATAATTTTTTAACTAGCACAGTCGTTCCCGGTGGGATAGACAATAAAGATACAAGCATTCGCGATCAGGCTAAAAGAACCGTTCAAGTTACATTATTCCCGACGAATTCACCAACATTTCCTAACCGTCTGACTGTTGCCTTCGACTTGAACAGCAACGGCACATTTGATGCGGGCGAAACACTGCTCGACATACCAAATTTGGTAACTATAAACGGAGAAGTGCCACGTACTTTTAAATTTGGCTTTGCTGCTTCGACAGGGGGAGATACAAACATTCACGAAGTTAACAATGTCGTCGTCCAAAGTATAGATCCGCCTACACTCGTAGCCGACGTTTCCATTGTTAAAAAAGGCCCGCTGTTCGCCACACCCAACAGCAGCATAACCTATACGATTATCTCCACAAATAACGGGCCAAACAGCGCCGAAAGTGTCCTGATTCAAGATCCCCTGCCCGCAGGCTTAATACCAGTCAGCATATCTGACGGCGGTACTTTAGACAGCAAAACGCGAACTGTCATCTGGCCGGCGATTCCGACTTTGGCTAACGGTGCTAGCCAAACCCGCACCATCACCGCCACAGTTTCCCCAACAGTCACAGCTCCCTTAACTAACACTGCCTATAGCACATCCAGCACTTTCGACCCAAATCTAGCTAACAACAATAGTTCCCAACCCATCTCTCAAGTCTCAACTACAATTGTTGATGCTCTTGCCGATGTTGTTACCACCAAAACCGGGCCTGTTACCGAAACTGTGGGTAGGACAGTCAGTTACACAATTTCCACAGTCAACAACGGCCCTAGCACAGCCGAAAACGTCATAATTACTGATAGCATTGTTCCCGGTTTAACAATAGTTACTCTATCCAACGGTACTTACGACCCAATTAGTGGCATTGTCACCTTCTCACCTGTTCCCAGCTTAGCCAGCGGTGCTCCTGCTGCGATTACCAATACAGTTAGTTTCATCGCACCCCCAGATGCCAGCGTCAGCAACACCGCCAGAAATACCTCCGCTACCCCAGATCCTTTTCCTGAAAACAACAACGGCACTGATCCGCTGGCTAAAGTCACAACCACTCTGACACCTAGTGCTGATGTTGTTACCACCAAAACCGGGACTAATACCGAAACTGTGGGTAGGACCGTCAGTTACACAATTTCCACAGTCAACAACGGCCCTAGCACAGCCGAAAACGTCATAATTACTGATAGCATTGTTCCCAATTTAACAATAGTTAGTCTATCCAGCGGTACTTACGATCCAATTAGTGGCATTGTCACCTTCTCATCTGTTCCCAGCTTAGCCAGCGGTGCTCCTGCTGCGATTACCAATACAGTTAGTTTCATCGCACCCCCAGATGCCAGCGTCAGCAACACCGCCAGAAGTACCTCCAGTACCTATGACCCGACTTCAACCAACAATGACGGTAGTGCTCCGGGCGCTAAAGTCACAACCACTCTGACACCAGCACCAACTCCGACTCCCAACCAACCGCCAGTTGCCAACCCTGCCACCTCCAGCCTCGGGCCCAACAGCAGCCAGTTAGTCACGGGATTGGGAGGCAGGGACCCCGACTTCGACGGGTCGATCGCCTCCTACACCATCAACACCCTGCCACCAGCGGCCCAAGGCATCCTGTTTTTAGGAGATCCAGCCAACGGCGGAGTACCAGTGACACCAGGTCAAGTTTTGACACCGGAACAAATAGGACAACTATTTTTCCAATCCACAGGTAGTTTTACCGGTGCCAATTTTACCTACAGCGCCACAGATAACAGCGGCGCAGTTAGCCC